>NZ_JBLRDT010000218.1:0-4014 GCF_057512245.1 Gryllotalpicola sp. CP2-P1 | reverse complement strand
CGCGGCGAGGTGCAGGCGGAGGACCCGGTCGATCCCCTGCGCGAGCTCGCGGTGCCTCGCGGTCGTGTTGCTGCCGGTGAGGCGGTAGTCGACGAGCGCGCCGGGGGCGAAGGCGAAGGGGCCGAGCTCGGCGAGCCGCAGGACGAGGTCGAGATCTTCGGCGAAGCGGATCTGCGAGTGGAATCCGCCCACTGCATCGAACGCCGATCGCCTGATCAGCAGGTTGGGGGCCAGGATGCCGGTGACGCGCCGCGCCACGTCGAGGTGCGAGCCGACGGCGGTCTGGTCGGCGGGGGCCAGCACCCGCTCGCCCGTCGCGTCGATGGTCTGCAGGCCGCAGTACCCCGCGACGGCGTCCGGCGCGGCCCCGAAGGCGGCGAGCTGGGCCTCAAGCCGCGTCGGGTGCCAGCGGTCGTCGTCGTCGAGGAAGGCGAGGTAGTTCCCGTGCGCCCCGGCAGCGCCGACGTTCCGGGCGACGCTGACCCCGCGCGGCCCCTGATGGATCACGCGCGCACCGGGCACTCCGGCGACGGCCTCGTCGACGAGCGCGGGCTGCGGCGAGCCGTCATCGACCACGATGAGCTCGTGCGCGGGCGCGGTCTGCGCGAGGACCGAGGCGATCGCCTCGGCGAGGTACGGCCCCGAGCGATTCGTCGCGATGACGACGCTGACGGCAGGCGGCTCGGGGTCCGGGGGCACGCGACGATGCTAGCCGTGCGGCGCGCGCGCCTTGAGCCCCTCGTTCCGGGGCGCGACGACGGGTCGCGGTCGAGCTAAACTGAGCGTTGCTCACGCTCGCCGATGGATGCCGGCGCGGCTCGCCCCCCGGATTGGTGAGTGCGCCACCGCCCTCGCCCGCCAATACTTTTGAGTATTCCTCACTCGATGGAGCCCGACCCGCGCCGCTCCCGGCGGCCGACACGTTAGGAAACCGCGTGCTACAGAAGGACTTTGCGGTCAGAGCGGAGCACCTCGGCAAGACATACCGCCTGGGCACGACGCAGCCCCGGCCGTCGACGCTCGCCGAGTCCGTGCTGACGCGCCTGCGCGGCGGCGAGCGTCGAACCGACACCGGCCGATTCGAGGCGCTCGACGACATCAGCTTCGAGATCCCCCACGGCGAGGCGCTCGGCATCGTCGGCCGCAACGGCGCCGGCAAGTCGACGCTTCTCAAGATCCTCACCAGGGTCACCGCGCCGACGCGGGGGAAGCTCGAGTTCCGGGGTCGCATGGGCAGCCTGCTCGAGGTCGGCACCGGGTTCCACCCCGAGCTGACCGGGCGCGAGAACATTTACCTCAACGGCGCACTGCTCGGCATGAACAAGGCCGAGATCACCCGCCAGTTCGACGCGATCGTCGACTTCTCGGGCATGGAGAAGTTCCTCGACACCCCCGTCAAGCGCTACTCCTCCGGCATGTACGTGCGGCTCGCCTTCGCGGTCGCGGCGCACCTCGAGACCGAGATCCTCGCGATCGACGAGGTGCTCGCGGTCGGCGACGCGGAGTTCCAGCGGAAGTCGCTCGACAAGATGCGCGAGGCGGCCACCCAGGGCCGGACCGTTCTCTACGTCAGTCACATGCTGCACACCGTGAAGACCCTGTGCACCTCGGCGATCCTGCTCGAGCGCGGGCGCCTGGTGCATCACGGCTCCGTGGACTCCACGCTGCAGGCCTACTCGAGCAGCTTCGCGCACTACGCGGCGATGCAAGAGGACCCCGAGAACCGCCAAGGCCTCGGCGACATCCGCTTCGAGCAGGTGTGGATGGGCACCGAGCAGCTCGCCTCTGGCGACGACTTCGAGATCGGCTTCAGGGTTCCGCCGGCCGCGAGGCCGCTCGGCGTCAATCCGTACTGGGTCTCGGCGCACATCGTCGACGAGGGCGGCACGATCATCGCGCAGTGCGACTCGCGCCTCAACGGCATGACCTATTCGGCCGACCGGGCCCAGCGCGGCCGCCTGATCGTCAAGAACCTGTGGCTCAAGCCCGGCACCTACAGCGTTGACCTCTTCGCCTGCCAGGCGGGGGGCGTTCAGGATGCCTGGGACGCCGCGGCCCGCTTCGAGGTGCTGCCCCAGCTGCGCTACGCCGCGCTCGCCGCGAGCGACGGCATGGACAAGGGGCTCGTCTTCGCCGATTTCCAGTACGAGGCAGGTGCACGATGACCCAGACGACCCTGATCGAGCCGCCGGGGCGGCTCAACCTGCCGCGCTCGGCCGATCTGTGGCGTGCGCGCGACGTCGTGGTCCGGCTCGCGCAGCGCGACATCATCGTGCGCTACCGGCAGACCGTCCTCGGCGTCGCATGGGTGATCATCCAGCCGGTGATGTCGGCCGGCGTGTTCTCGCTGATCTTCGGCTCCGTCGCCAAGCTGTCCAGCGACGGGCTGCCGTTCTTCCTGTTCACCTTCGTCGGCACGCTCTCATGGAACCTGTTCAACGGCGTGCTCACCCGGTCCGCGGGCTCGCTGCTGGCCAATCAGGCGCTGGTCGCGAAGGTGTTCTTCCCCCGGCTCCTCGTGCCGATCTCGACCGCGGCGAGTTGCGTGCTCGACTTCGCCGTCGGCCTCTGCGTCGGCGTCGGGCTGCTGTTCTTCTACCAGGTGAACCCCGGCTGGGCGGTTCTGCTGCTGCCGCTGTGGGCGCTGCTGTTCGCGCTCCTCGGCCTCGGCGTCGGCATGGCCGCCTCTGCCCTGACGGTCAAGTACCGCGACGTCGGCTACGTCCTGCCCTGGCTCCTGCAGATCCTGCTCTACGCGAGCCCGGTCGCCTACGCCGTCTCGTCGGTGCCCGAGCGGCTGCGGTGGCTGTTCGAGGCGAACCCCCTCACCTGGTACCTCAACGAGTTCCGCTGGTCGCTGCTCGGCGTCGGCGCACCGCCGCTGTGGCAGATCGCCGGCTCGATCGTGCTCGCGCTTCTCGTCGCCTTCGTCGGCGTGCTCTACTTCCAGAGCCACGAGCGCGAGTTCGCGGACGTCATCTGACGTGGGCGCGCGATGACGGCAGACGAGCCACCGGGGGGCCGTGTCGCCTACCTGATCCTCGCGCACCGCCGGCCGCACCAGGTCGCGGCGCTCGCGCAGCGCATCACGCACCTCAGCCCGCAGTCGCGGATCGTCGTCCACTGGGATGCCCGATCAGGGCCGTTCCCCGCCGGCGTGCTGCCCCCGACGGCGGCGGTGGTGCCGAACCCCGTGCGGGGCGGGTGGGGGCGGTGGTCTCTCGTCGAGGCATCCCTGCGCATGCTCGCGGTGGCCCGGCGCGAGTTCCAGCCGCGCTGGAGCGCCCTCATCTCGGGCGACGACTGGCCGGCGCGCGATCTCGCGGAGTGGGAGCGCGAGCTCGACGAGGCGGGCGGCGACGCGCTCATCGCGTCCTCGCCGGTGGTCGACCGCAGGGCGGCGGGCGAGAGCGCGGTTCCGCTGCGCGAGGACGAGGTGCGCAGGTACCGGGATTCCTGGCTGATCGTCCCCCCGGCGCCGTTCCCCTTCCTCAACCGCGTGCTGCGTGCGATCGTGCGGCGCATCGAGCCGTTCGCGACGCGGCGCCCCCGCGGTCTCGCGATGATGGACTTCTACGACCGGGGCGTCGCCGTGAGCCTCGGCCGCTCGCGACTCGACCCGCCGCTGCGGGTCCACAAGGGCGCCCAGTGGCTGACGCTCGGCCCGCGCGCCGTCGACGCCGTGCTCGGCGCGGATCCGCGCATCGTGCGGCACTTCCGGCGCACGCTCATTCCCGACGAGGCCTTCATCCCGTCCGTCGTGAACGCCGCGCCGGGGCTCTCGGTGCGCGCCGGCCTCACATCGTTCGCCCCCTGGCACGCGTTCCATCGCAGCCAGCTCGACCTCGCCGTCGAGGACCTCGCGGCGATCGCGGCGTCGGGGGCGCCGTTCGCCCGGAAGCTGCCGTCAGCACCGCCGAACGCGGTCACCGCCGCGCTCGACGAGCTCGCGCGCCGTCACGAGAGGGCGTGACCCGGCACCGCGGAGAGGGCTGCGGCCCGTTCGTCACCGGC
>NZ_JBLRDT010000217.1:0-4018 GCF_057512245.1 Gryllotalpicola sp. CP2-P1 | reverse complement strand
CCGGGCGACGGAGATGCGGCGCGTGCTGGAGCGCGCCGCGGGACGGATGGAGGTGCCGGCATGAGCGGCGTCATCGTGAACGAGTGGATCGAGCCGCAGGGCGGGGCCGAGAAGGTGCTCGACAGCTTCGCCGTCACCTACCCCGACGCGCAGATCGTGTGCCCCTGGAACGACGCGCCGGGGCGGTACGCGAGCTTCCGGGTGACGGAGAGCCGCCTCGCGCGCGGGCCCCTGCGCCGGCACAAGGCGCTCTCGATGCCGTTCATGCTCTCGGACTGGCGGCACGTGAAGGTGAAGGATGCCGACTGGGTGCTGTGCTCGAGCCACCTGTTCGCGCACCACGCCCGGCTGCAGGGGACCGCCCGAGACGCGAAGAAGTACGTGTTCGTGCACTCGCCCGCCCGGTACATCTGGGAGCCGCAGCTCGACGATCGCGGTGCGGGGGTCCTCAAGCGCATGGCCGCCGTTCCGCTCAAGGCCGTCGACCGCCGGCGCGCGCAGGAGGCGCACAAGATCGCCACGGTGAGCCGCTTCGTCGCCGAGCGCGTCGAGCGCTGCTGGGATCGTGAGAGCACCGTGATCCACCCGCCCGTCGACGTGAGCGCCTTCGCCGACGACGCCGTCGGCGAGCTCGCCGCCGACGAGCGCCGCCTGCTCGACACGCTGCCCGAGACCTTCGTGCTGGGGGCGTCCCGCTTGGTGCCCTACAAGCGCGTCGACGTCGCGCTCGCCGCGGGCGAGGCGGCGCAGCTGCCCGTCATCGTCGCGGGCGACGGCCCCGACCGCGCGCGCCTCGAGGCGCTGGCCGCCGAGCAGAGCAGCCCCGTCCACTTCGTCGGCCGGCCGAGCACCCCGCTGCTGCGCGAGCTGTATCGCCGCAGCCTCGTCTACGTCTTCGCGCCCGTGGAGGACTTCGGCATCATGCCCGTCGAGGCGATGGCCACGGGAACACCGGTGCTCGTGAGCGCCCTGGGTGGCGCGTCGGAGACCGTCGTGGACGGCGTCTCGGGCGTCCACCTGCGCTCGTTCGACCGCGGCGAGCTGCGCCGCGCCGTCGAGGCAGCCGCGACGCTCGACCCCGAGGCCTGCCGCGCCCGCGCCCGCGAGTTCGACGGCGCCGGGTTCGGTGCGCGCATCAGGGAGTGGATGGCGAGCTGAGCCGCGGCCGCAGCGCCGCGGCGATCTCGTCGACGGCCGCGACCAGCTCGTGCGCGACCGCGTTCCACACCCGCGGGGGGTGCCCCATCGGGTCGATCACGTCGTCATCGGGGTCCGCGCCGAGCATCTCCACCGGGTGCCTGCCGGAGGCCTCGGCCTCGAGCCACGCGCGGCTGAGACCCGCGGCCGGTGGCCGGTGCGTCGTGATCCACCGGGCGAACTGCTTGATGGTGAACACGCGCGGCCACAGCTCCGCGTCGTCGGCGACGAGCTCGCGCGCCTGCTGCCGTGTCATCGTGATGACGACATCGGCGAGCGCGAGGATGCCCGGCGTGAGCTGCGTGCTCTGGTGGGACTCGAGCCGCACGCCGAGGCCCGTGGCGACCCTGACGGTATCGGCGGGGATCTGATGGCCGCCGGGCAGGAACCCCGCCGACGCGACCTCGGCCCCGGCATCGGACAGCGCCCGCCGGGCGAGCGCCGCGGCGAGCGGCGATCTGCACATGTTCGCCGTGCAGACGAAGAGCAGCGACGGTCTCACGCTCTCACCGGCCATGGCCCGGTGCCTCACGCCACCTGCCGGGCGGCGCCCTTGATGTAGTAGGCCTCGCTCGGCTTCGAGACCGAGCGGCGCGACTTGTTCGCGACGATGCCGAGCAGCGGAACGCCGTTCTGGCCGAGCGTGTCGACGGTGCTCGCGAGCAGGTCGCGCGTGACCTTGCGAACGCCGGCGACGATGGCGACGCCGTCCGCGTGCTTTCCGAGCAGTGTCGCGTCGACCACGGTCAGCGCGGGCGGCGAGTCGATCACGACGAAGTCGGCGATCTGGCGCAGGTGCCCGAGCACGGCCGCGAGATCGGATGACGCGAGCAGGTCTCCCACGGCGTGGGCGGTGTCCCCGGCGGGCAGGATGCGCAGGCCGGCATACGGCGTCGCGTGCAGCTCTGCGTCGATCTCGTGCGCCGAGACGCCCGAGTGCGAGCTGGACTTCTCGAGGATGGCCGCGAGGCCGTCGCCCTCGGCGGCGTCGAGGAAGTAGCGGTGCAGCGTCGGCCGGCGCATGTCGCCGCCGACGAGGATGACCTTCTTGCCTGCACGAGCGAGCGACAGCGCGAGGTTCGCCGACACGAAGGACTTGCCCTCGCCCGGCTGCGCGCTCGTCACCACGATGACCGGCGAGCGCTTCGGCAGCAGCACCTGGATCGACGTGCGCACGCTGCGCATGCCCTCGAGAAGGGCGGTCGGGCGCACACCGGCGGCGGGCAGCAGGTCCTTGCCGCGCGCGGCGCGGCGGTCGAGGACGAGCTCGCCGAGCGAGCGCAGCCCGGTCAGGTGCTCGAACTCGCGCTCGTCGCGCACCCGCGTGTCGAACTGGTCGCGGATGAGCGCGACGCCGATGCCGGCGATGAGCCCGGCGAGCAGGGCGACCGCGACCACCGTGAGGGTGCCGGGGGCGGTGGAGACGCCCGGCTGCGCTGCCGTCATGACGAGCAGCGGCGCGCCCGCGTTCTTGACCGTCTGCAGCTGGTCGCCCACGCTGCCGAGGTCGCTGAGGGCGCTCGTCAGGCTCGCCTGGACGACCGCGTCGTTCGGGTGGGCGGTGGCCTGCTGCTGGTACTGCTGGGCCTGGGCGCTCGCATCCTTCTGGCGCGCGGTCAGTGTCTTCACGGCGTCGTCGACCTGCGCCTGCAGGTACGTGCTGTACTGCTTGACGACGGCCGTCGCCTGTCGCTGCGCCGCAACGGGGTCGTTCGATTTCGCCGCGATGTCGAGCGTCGTGGTCTGCGCTCCGGCGGTGCTCGTCACCGTGACCGTGCCGAGCAGCGCGTTCGCCGGCAGCCCGACGGACCGGGCGGCGGGCCCGAGCACCTTCTCCGTCGTCGCCGTCGACGAGTCGAAGTCGACCTGCACACCACCCAGCTCACCCGTCTGGGCGGCCTGGCTGAACGTCGGGTTCTCGCGCACGATCGCGGTCGCGGTGTAGCTGATGACGCGAACCTGCAGATAGCCGACGGCCGCCGCCGCCGCGATCACCATCATGACCGCGATCAGCAGGCGACGCGCCCACAGCACATCGATGAGTTGCCTGAAAGTCACGGTCTTCCTGTCGTCGGGTGGCGCGTGGCGGTCGATCGGTCGGGTGACCGACGCCATTCGATTACTAGTGAAGCATCCTCACCTTGATCGCTACACCCCCCGTTGGGGAGAGCGCCCGCCGGGGGCCGCCGTGGCTAGCCTGAGGGCCGTGAAGATCATCCCCACCGACGTGAGCGGCCTCATCGTCTTCGAGCCGGAGCCGCATCGGGACGAGCGGGGCTACTTCACCCGCACCCTGGACGTGAACGAGCTGCGCTCTGCGGGGATCGATCCGCACGGCTTCGTCCAGGAGAACCAGTCGCGGTCGTATCAGGGCGTCGTGCGCGGCATGCACGGCCGCCTCGGCACGGGTGAGGCGAAGCTCGTGCGCTGCGCGCACGGCGCCGTGCTCGACGTCGTCGTCGATGCGCGGCCCGAGTCGCCGAGCTACGGAGAGGTGCGCCGCTTCGTGCTCGACGACCAGGTGCATCGTCAGCTCTACATCCCTCGCGGCTTCCTGCACGGGTTCCAGGCACTGACCTCGGTCACCGACGTCTGCTACAAGATGGACGACTTCTACGCGCCGGGCTTCGACGTCACCGTCGCTTTCGACGACCCCGAGCTCGCGATCGCGTGGCCGGCCCCCATCACCGTCGTGAGCGAGCGCGATCGCGCCGGCATCTCGTGGGGCGAGTTCCGCAGCAGGGTCGAGGCGGCCTGAGCCGTCAGCCGCGGCCGGCGTCTTCCTGCAGGGCGAGCCGCCCATCGCGCTCCAGATAGCGCT
>NZ_JBLRDT010000216.1:0-4027 GCF_057512245.1 Gryllotalpicola sp. CP2-P1 | reverse complement strand
GGGGTCGCGGAACGCCGCGTCGCGCTGGCCCCAGGGCTGGTCGGTGGGCTCCTGCAGCACCTCGGCGCCGGGCGCGGCGGCGATCTTCTCGAAGGTCTCGTCGAGGTCGTCCGTCGTGAAGTTCACCATCTGCAGCTCGCCCTTCGCGAGGAGCGCGGCGATCGCGTCGCCGTTCTCCTGCGAGCGGCCGCCATGGGGCTGCTCGAGCACGATCTGGATCTCGGGCTGCGTCGGGGTGCTGAGGGTGATCCAGCGGTAGCCGCCGTTCTCGGCCTCGAACAGCTTCGTGAAGCCGAGGGTGTCCTGGTAGAAGGCGAGCGCGGCGTCGGGGTCGTCGACGATGATGTGCACGGCGCTGAGTGAAACGGTCATGCGGCTGACGCTACGCAGGTGCGGGGGCGGATGCTTCTTCAGAACTGCTCTGTCGAAGACCGCTCTGCTAAAGCCCGCTGTGTTGAAGGCCGCTCTGCTGAAGAGACGGCCCCGCCTGCTCTCGAGGCCCGGCGTCGCGCGGCCTGCTCGACCACCCGGCCTTCCGCGGCCGCGTGATCACCATGACCTCGCAGAGGCCGAGCGGGCGAAGGGCGCTGTGGTCGCGCGCGCGATACGCGCTCGGAGTCTCGCCCACGATCTCGGTGAACCGGGCGGAGAACGAGCCGAGGCTTGTACAGCCGACCGCGAAACAGGCATCCGTCACGCTCATGTCGCCGCGCCGCAGCAGCGCCTTCGCGCGCTCGATGCGCCGGGTCATGAGGTACGCGTAGGGCGTCTCGCCGTAGGCATCGCGGAAGCGGCGGCTGAAGTGCGCCGGCGACATCAGTGCCGTGCGGGCGAGGGCCGGCACGTCGAGCGGCTGCGCGAACTCGCGGTCCATGCGATCGCGCGATCGCCGCAGGCGCTTCAGCTCGTCGAGGTCGGGCATGGCTTCATTGTGCGCTGAGTCGGCGCGTGTTTTGCGCCCCCGGCCGACAGTTGCGCCGGCCGCGCGGGGCGCAGCTGTCGGCGCGGGGCACAAAACTGCCGGAAGGCGTCAGCGCCGGCTCAGGCGGAAGATGCGCAGCGTGCGCCCAGAGGTGACCTCGTACTTCCGGTAGCCGGGCCACTGCCGCTCGATCGTCGCCCAGACCTCCTCGCGCTCCGCCTCGGGCACGAGGCCGGCGCGCACGGGAATCCGCCGCCCCTTGTACTCGATCTCGGCGTCGGGGTGCGCGAGCAGGTTGGCGGTCCAGGCCGGGTGGTTCTCGCGGGCGTAGTTCGAGCCGGTGATCAGCCAGGTGTCGCCGTCGGGGACGCACATGAGCTCGGTGCTGCGCGGCTGCCCGGATTTCGCGCCCGTCGTGTGCAGCACGAGAGCGGGCATGAGGATGCCCGAAGCCGTCACGCGCCCGCCCGTGAGGCGCCGCATCAGGCGCTCGAAGCCGGGCATGAACCGCGGGCCGACGCGGCGGAACCACGGTGTGCGGGACACCCAGGCGACGCCCGCGCGGAAGAGGCGCAGCGGGGAATCCATGGGTTCAGTCTGCACGAGCGGCGGGTACCTGCCCGTCATGGCAGGCACGCTCACCGCACTCGCACTGAACTGCACCCTCAAACCCTCGCCGCAGCCCTCGAGCACCGAGAAGCTCGCGGGGGAGGTGCTGGCCGAGCTCGAAGCGCTCGGGGTCGCGACCGAGCAGCTGCGCGTCGTCGACTACGACGTGCGCCCGGGTGTCACGGCCGACGAAGGCGACGGCGACGAATGGCCGAAGATCCGCGGTCGGGTGGTCGCGGCCGACATCCTGGTGTTCGCGACTCCGACCTGGATGGGACACCTCTCGTCGGTCGCACAGCGCGTGCTCGAGCGGCTCGACGCCGAGCTCTCGGTCTCCGACGACAACGGCGTCAAGGCGCTCACCGGCAAGATCGCGGTGCCCGTCGTCGTCGGCAACGAGGACGGCGCGCACGCGATCATCGCCGACGTCGGGCAGGCGCTGAACGACGTCGGCTACACGATTCCGGCGCAGGGCTCGACGTATTGGAACGGCGAGGCGATGCAGACCGTCGACTATCGGATGCTCGACGAGCAGCCCGCCGCCGTGGCCGCTCAGAACACCGTGGTTGCCCGCAACGCCTTCCACCTGGCGTCGCTGCTGAAGGCGCGGCCGTACCTGCCGGCGGTGTAGCGCGCCGCACGGCCCCGCCGGCGGGTTTCTTTGCACACGCTCAGCGGTACCTTTGCGGCATGACGTTCAACGAGAACGCCGACATCTCGGGCGGCAAGGCCAGTCGTCGCGGCGGCGGCCGGGGAATGAAGATCGGCGGCGGCGCGGGTGGCGGGGCCGTTCTGATCGCGATCGTCGTGCTGCTGGTGCAGCACTTCACCGGCGTCGACGTGAGCGGCGTGGCCGGCGGCCTGACCGGGCTGCAGGGCCAGCAGATCGACACGAGCGGCGATGAGGCGCTGAGCTGCACCGCCGCCGAGGCGAACACGGACGCCAACTGCCGCATCCAGGGGGCGGCCGCGCTGCTGCAGGACTACTGGGCCGGCGAGGTGCGGGGCTACACCGACCCGCAGGGCATCGTCATCTTCGACCAGTCGACGAACACCGGGTGCGGTGCGGCATCCACCGACATGGGTCCCTTCTACTGCCCCAATGACCAGACGATCTACATCGACCCCGCGTTCTACGACGAGCTCGCGCAGCAGTTCGGCGATGACGCCGGGGCGCTCGCGCAGCTCTACGTGATCGGCCACGAGTGGGGCCACCACGTTCAGAACATCACGGGCACGATGCGCGGCAAGAACCTGTCGGCGACAGGCCCGGCGTCGGATTCCGTGCGGCTCGAACTGCAGGCCGACTGCTACGCCGGAGCCTGGCTCGGCGACGCGACGACCGAGACCGACGAGAACGGCGAGCACTACCTGAAGCCGATCACGACGGACCAGATCACGGATGCCCTGAACGCAGCCGCCGCCGTGGGGGACGACCACATTCAGCAGACGACGCAGGGCCAGGTGAACCCGGAAGGGTTCACGCACGGCACGAGCGCAGAGCGTCAGAAGTGGTTCAACACCGGCCTCGCCGGCTCGCCCGCGAGCTGCCAGACCTTCGGCATCCCGGCGTCGCAGCTGGGGTAGCGGGTTACGCCGCCGCTTCCTGCAGCTTCGCCTCGAGCTCGGCATCCGTCGGCTCGACGACGTGCGTGGCATCCGGGAACACGATGACCGGGATGTTCTTGCGCCCGCTGATCGCCTCGGCGCGCGCCGCGCCGTCTTCGACGGCCTCGACGTCGACGTAGTCGTAGTCGACCTCGAGTCGGTCGAGCAGCGCCTTCGAGCGGCGGCAGTCGCTGCACCAGGCAGCGCCGAACATGGTGATCTTGTCGAACGTCTCAGCGGTGGCCATGTTCCGAGCTTACGTCGGCAGGTGCAACAGCAGCTGACGATAGAAGCGCTCGCCGCGCACGAGAGCGTCGATCGTGACGCGCTCGTCGAGGCCGTGGATCGCGGCGCGCTCCGCCGCCGACATGGCGAGCGGGGCGAAGCGGTACGTCGCGTCCGGAGTGAAGCGGTGGAAGTGCCGGGCGTCGGAGGCCTGCAGCATGACATAGGGAGCGACCACCGCCTCGGGGTAGGCCGCGGCGACGGCATCCCTGATCGCCTGCCACTGGGCGTTGTCGGTGCGCGACTCGGGGCTCGCGGCGTGACCGTCGAGCAGCTCGACCGTGATCGACGGGTCTTTGACCGCGCGCGTCAGCGTCGCGAGGACCTGCTCGACCGAATCGCCCACGGCGAGCCGCAGGTTGAGGATCGCGCTCGCCGTGTTGGGGATCACGTTGTGGGCGGTGCCGGCGTCGAGCATCGTGACCGCCAGCGTCGTCTGCACCATGGCAGCGGGCTCGCCGCCGAGCGCCGCGAGCAGCCGTGCCGTGACCGGGCCGAGCCGCGGGGCGACGGTGACGAGCGCCTTTCCCGCGCCCGTGGCGACGCCGTCGAACGCGGCGAACATGTCGCGAGCGGTGCGGCTCAGGCGCTTCGGGAACGGAT
>NZ_JBLRDT010000215.1:0-4031 GCF_057512245.1 Gryllotalpicola sp. CP2-P1 | reverse complement strand
CGAGCACGAGAACACGGTGGCTCGCGGCGAGCTCGACGAGGTCGTTCGTCGAGGCGAGCGCCGAGACCTCGGGCAGCCATGGCCGCATCGACTGCTTGCTCGCCTCGCGCACGATCGCGGCCCAGCGCTCGCGGCCCTTCTCGAGCTTGGGGCCGCTCCAGCGCGACACCGAGCGATCGGCCTGCCACGGGATCACGCCGTCGGCACCGAGCTCGGTGGCGGCCTGGATCGCGAGCTCGTCACGGTCGCCCTTGGCGAGCGCCTGCGCGAGCAGGATGCGGGGGCTCGCGGCATCCGTCACGCGCACGTCGTCGACGCGCACGTCGACCGCGCCCGGCGACACCGACTCGGCCACGCCGCCCACGACCAGGCCGCGCCCGTTGCCGACCAGCATCCGCTCGCCGACGCGGGTGCGGGCGACCGTCGCGATGTGCTTCGCCTCGGCGCCCGTGACCGTGACGAGGCCGCCGACGGTCGCGCCGGCGAGCGCCTCGACGAGATAGAAGTTGGCCACCGCCGCGCCTAGAGGTTCAGAAAGCGGTCGCGGATCTTCGCGAACAGCCCCTGCTGGAACTGCGACAGCCTCGGCTTGTCGCCCTTGTACTGCTTCGCGAAGCGCTCGATCAGCTCACGCTCGCCGCGCCCCAGCTTGGTCGGCGTCACGACCTGGATGCCGATGCGCAGGTCGCCTCGGCCGTTGCCGCGCAGCCGCGTGATGCCGCGGTTCTTGACCGTGAGGATCTCGGCGCTCTGCGTTCCGGCGTGCAGCTCGACGTCGACGGGCCCGTCGAGGGCCTGGAACGTCGTGGATGTGCCGAGGATCGCGTCGGCCATCGACACCTCGAGGGTCGCCAGCAGGTCGTCACCGTCACGGCTGAAGACGTCGTCGTGCTTGACCTTGATCTCGAGGTACAGGTCGCCGTTCGGCCCGCCGGCGGGGCCGACCTCGCCGTGGCCGGGCAGCTGCAGGCGCAGGCCGGTGTCGACGCCCGCGGGGATGTCGACGGGGATGGTCTTGCGGGCGCGCACGCGGCCCTGCCCCTGGCAGGTGACGCACGGGGTGGCGATCACAGTGCCGTAGCCGCGGCACGTGCCACACGGGCTCGAGGTCATGACGTTGCCGAGGAGCGAGCGCACCGAGCGCTGGATCGAGCCCGTGCCGTGGCAGATGTCGCACGTGACGGGGTGCGTGCCGGGCTCGCAGCACGAGCCCTGGCACCGCTCGCACAGCACGGCGGTGTCGACCTCGAGGTCGCGGTGAGCGCCGAAGATCACATCGGCGAGGTCGATCTCGACCCGCAGCAGCGCGTCCTGGCCGCGCTCGCGCCGCGACTTGGGTCCACGGCTGCCGCCACCGCCGCCGAAGAAGGTCGAGAAGATGTCCTCGAAGCCGCCGAAGCCCTGCGCGCCGCCGCCGAAGGGGCCCGCCTGCGGGCCGAGGTCGTACTGCTCGCGCTGCCGCGGGTCGGACAGCACGTCGTAGGCGTGCGTCACGAGCTTGAACCGCTCCGCGGCTTCGGGGCTGGGGTTCACATCGGGGTGCAGCTCGCGCGCGAGCCGGCGGTACGCCTTCTTGATCTCGTCGGCGCTCGCGTCGCGCTCGACGCCCAGGACTTCATAGTGGTCTGCTGCCATGAACTGGCGGCTCCTTAGTGTTCGTGGATTCTCAGGCCTGATCGCCGAGCGCGCGGCTCAGATAGCGGGCGACAGCCCGCACGGCGGCCATGTTGGTGGAGTAGTCCATGCGCGTCGGCCCGAGCACGCCGAGCCGAGCGACCGGCCCGCTCGCCGCGCCGTAGCCCGTCGTCAGCACCGAGGTCTCGGCGAGGCCGAACGGCTCGTTCTCGCGGCCGATCGACACGCTCACGTCGCGGTTGCCGCCGACACCGTGCTGTTCGGCGGCCATCTCGCCGAAGAGCTTGAGCAGCTCGACCTGCTCTTCGATCGCCTCCATGATCGGGAAGATGCTGCCGGTGAAGTCGTGCTCGGTGCGCACCAGGTTGGCGGTGCCGGCCATGATCAGCCGCTCCTGCCGCGTCGACCCGATGATCGCGCCCACCGACTCCACGAGCTCGCCCGCGAGGGGGCGCAGCGTCTCGGGGAAGCCGTCGACGATGGCCGGCAGCACCGACGAGGCATCCGCCATCGGCATGCCGACGAGCGCGGCGTTGGTCGCGTCGCGCAGCGCACGCAGCGCCGCGTCGTCGTAGTCGACGCTCAGCTCGACGACGCGCTGCTCGACCACGCCCGTGTCGGCGATCAGCACCGTCAGCACGCGGCGGGGAGCCAGGGCGACGAACTCGAGGTGCTGGATGCGGGCGCGCGAGACCGAGGGGTACTGGATGAGCGCGACCTGGTGCGTCAGCTGGGCGAGCGCGCGCACGGTGCGCGTCAGAACGTCGTCGATGTCGACGGATTCGCCGAGGAAGATCTCGATGGCGTGCCGCTGCGCGGGCGACAGCGGGCGGATGTCTGCCAGCTGATCGACGAAGACGCGGTAGCCCTTGTCGGTCGGCACCCGACCGGACGAGGTGTGCGGGGCGGCGATCAGCTCCTCGTCCTCGAGAAGAGCCATGTCGTTGCGGATCGTGGCGGCCGAGACGCCGAAGCGGTGCTTGTCGACGATCGTCTTCGAGCCCACCGGCTCGCGGGTGGCCACGTAGTCCTGCACGATCGCCCGGAGCACTGCGAGTCCACGTTCCGAAACCATCGACGACGCTCCCTTCGCCCGACTAGCACTCAATACCTATGAGTGCCAATACTAACCCGGCTACGCTGACTCGAAACTAGCGTCATGGAGGTCGCACACCTTGTCGTACACACCGCCGCTGCTGCGCCAGAGCGAAGAGCGCACCTGGGCGATCCTCACGCACGTCATCGCAGGCGGCCTCAACCTCGTCACCGGCGGCCTCTTCGCCGGTCTCATCGGCGCGATCGTGGTCTACGTCGTCTTCAAGGACCGCGGCCCGCTCATCCGCCAGCACGCGACGACCACGCTCAACTTCCAGATCACGCTGATCATCGTCGAGATCATCGGCTGGATCCTCGCGTTCGTGCTGGTCGGATTCTTCATCCTCGCGGCCGCGTGGATCGTGAACATCGTCTTCAGCATCATGGGCGCCCTGGCGGCGAGCCGCGGCGAGCCGTACACCTACCCGCTGGCGATCCGCTTCTTCAAGTAAGCCGGCGCACGACCGCGTCGGCGAGCAGCCGGCCGCGCAGGGTGAGGCGGATGCTGCCGCCGATCGCCGCCGCCCAGTCGATCAGCCCTTCGGCGATCAGCCCGGCGACCTCCGGGCGGGCGGCGCGGTCGAGCTCGGCGACCGGCAGTCCTTCCGCGATGCGGACCTTCAGCAGGATGTCCTCGACGCGTCGAGTCTCGTCGTCGAGCGTCTCGCGGCCGGCCGCCGGCGACGCGCCCTGCAGCACGCGCGCGGCGTAGGCGGCGGGGTGCTTGACGTTCCACCAGCGCACGCCGCCGACGTGGCTGTGTGCGCCCGGCCCGACGCCCCACCAGTCGGCCCCGCGCCAGTAGCCGAGGTTGTGCCGCGAGCGGTGCCCCGGCCCCTTCGACCAGTTCGACACCTCGTACCACTCGTAGCCGGCTCGCGCCAGCGCGGCATCCGCGAGCTCGTACATGTCTGCGGTGAGGTCGTCGTCGGGCTCGGCCACCTCGCCGCGCCGGATCTGCCTGGCGAGCTTGGTGCCCTCTTCCACGATGAGCGCGTAGGCGCTGAGGTGATCGGGCGCGCAGGCGAGCGCGGCGTCCAGTGAGCGTTGCCAGTCGTCGAGGCTCTCGCCCGGAGTGCCGTAGATCAGGTCGAGGCTGACGTCGAGCCCGGCCTCGCGCGCCCACTCGACGACGAGCGGCACCCGCTCGGGGTCATGGGTGCGCTCGAGCGTCGCGAGAACGCTCGGCACCGCCGACTGCATGCCGAAGCTCACCCTCGTGAAGCCCGCGTCGGCGAGCTGCCGCAGCGCAGCGGCGTCGACGGAGTCGGGGTTCGCCTCGGTCGTCACCTCGGCCCCCG
>NZ_JBLRDT010000214.1:0-4156 GCF_057512245.1 Gryllotalpicola sp. CP2-P1 | reverse complement strand
TCGCCGTGCTCACCCAGGCGGTCGCCGACCAGCTCGCCGAGGTCGCCGACTTCGGCGATCGGCTGCACGTCGTGCCCCCCGCCGTGAGCCCGAGCCTGGTGCTGCCGAGCTTCGCCGACGAGCGCGCCGCCGCTCTCGGCCTGCCCGACGAGTACATCCTGACGGTGGGCACCCTCGAGCCCCGCAAGGCCCTCGGCGCACTCATCGAGGCGATGGCCTCGCCTGCCGCTCCCCCGCTGCCGCTCGTCGTCGTCGGCCCGCCGGGCTGGGGCGGGGTGAGCGTGGCGGATGCCGCGGCCCGAGCCGGCCTCGCCCCCGATCGTGTTCTCCCGCTCGGCTTCCTGCCCGACACAGACCTCGCGGTCGCCTACGACCGCGCGACCGTGTTCGCCTTCCCGAGCCTCGCCGAGGGCTTCGGGCTGCCCGTGCTCGAGGCGTTCAGCTTCGGCACGCCCGTCGTCGTCTCCGACGACCCGGCGCTCGTCGAGGTCGCCGCGGGGAACGCGCTCGTCGTGGAGCGCGCGCCGGCCGCCTCCTATCCCGAGCGTCTCGCCGCAGGCATCCGCTCGCTCGTCGATGACTCTGTGACATCCGCTCGGCTCGCCGCGGCAGGAGCGGAACGTGCGCGAGCCTTCAGCTGGCAAGCGACGGCTGCTGCCGCCTGGAGACTACACACGTGACGGTGAGCTTGTCCGGCACCGTCGAATCGTTGCCGAAACGGTCATCGCCTATAGTCGCCGACATGGATCATGACGATGTGAGGCACGAGCAGCTTGCGTACTCCGACATCCAGCACAAGATGCTGGACGAGGAGATGCGCCGGAAGAAAGCAGCCAAGATCCTCTCCATCGTGAAGCACGCTCTCGGCCGCGACAACCTGAGCGGTCTCACCGCCCTCGATGTGGGCTGTTCCGCGGGATTTATCGCGAATGAGATCGCTCTGGCGGGAGCCACTACGATCGGCGTCGATATCGACGAGCCCGGTATCGAGAGGGCCAAAGCTCGCTTCGGCGACAACGTCGACTTCCGTCTCTCGAGCGGCGACGAGATGCCGCTTGAAGACGACACCGTCGACCTCATCGTCTTCAACCACATCTATGAGCACGTCGTTAGCCCTGAGGCCGTCGTCGCCGATATGAAGCGGGTGCTGAAGCCCGGCGGCATGCTCTATCTTGGCCTCGGCAACCGGCTCGGCATCGTGGAGCCGCACTACGAGTTGCCCTTCCTGTCCTGGCTGCCACGACGGGCATCCGATCTGTATATGCGCGCCGCGGGCAAGGGCGATAAGTACTACGAGCAATTCCGCTTCCGTGGCGAACTGCGCAAGCTTTTCAAGGACTTCGACGTCTGGGACTACACGCTTCCGGTGCTTGCCGAGCCTGGCACGTTCGAGAACACGTCGCGCGCGACCGAGATCGCATCGAGACTGCCAGAAGCGGTCCTCGCCGGCCTCATTCCTCTCATTCCGACCTATCTCTGGGTCGCGTTCAAGGGACCGGCCGAGCCGAGGGGCGCCGCGTTGCGCATCGCCCCGAAGCCACTCTCTCGGCGGCCCTAAGCGCTCAGGCAGAACGCATCCGGAATAATGGCAACGTGAAGCTCTTCATACAGATCCCGTGCCTCAATGAGGAAGAGACCCTTCCGCTCGTCCTCGAGTCGATGCCGAAGCACATCGACGGCATCGACGAGATCGAGATCCTGGTGATCGACGACGGCTCGAGCGACCGCACCGTCGAGGTCGCCAAGTCCTACGGGGTCAAGCACTTCGTGCGCCACACGCGCAACATGGGCCTCGCGCGGTCCTTCCACGACGGCGTCGACTACGCGCTGCGCCACGGCGCCGACATCCTCGTCAACACCGACGGCGACAACCAGTACCCGCAGGCGATGATCCCCGAGCTCGTGAAGCCCGTGCTCGACGGCCAGGCCGAGATCGTCGTCGCCGACCGCCAGACCGCGACCATCGCGCACTTCTCGCCGTTCAAGAAGCTCATGCAGCGGATCGGCAGCTGGGTCGTCAACAAGGCGGCGGGCACCGATCTGCCCGACGCGGCGAGCGGATTCCGCGCCTACAGCAAGTACTCACTGATCAAGCTCAACGTCGTCACCCAGTTCAGCTACTGCATGGAAACGATCATTCAGGCTGGCAACAAGCGGCTCGCGATCACCAGCATCCCGATCGAGACGAACGCGAAGACGCGCGAGTCCCGGCTGTTCAAGAACATCTGGCAGCACATGTGGCAGTCGGGGCTCGCGATCCTCCGGGCGTACCTCATGTTCAAGCCGTACGCCATCTTCGCGAGCATCGGCGCGTTGTTCGCTGTGGGCGGCCTGATTCCGTTCATCCGCTACTTGTTCCTTCTAGGCGACGGCGCACGAGGCGGCCACATTCAGTCCCTCTTGCTCGGGATCACCCTGTTGCTCGCGGCCGTCATGTCGCTCGTCATCGGTATCGTGGCCGACTTGACCCGCATCAACCGCATCCTGCAGGAAGATCAGCTCGAGCTTCAGAAGCGCATGGCTTATGGCGACGGCGCGACCGCACGCTCACTTCAACCAGCACGCGCCACCCAGCACACCAGTCTCGCTCCGGGCGCCGATCCTCAGGCGGCGTAAGCCGCGGAGGGATCGAGACGCTTGCCAACCGGCGGGCCATGGAGGGAGCGTACCTGCGGAGGCCGCTCAATCGCGCGTCGTGGCCGGTGACTGGAGCTATCAGGGGTGTCCCCAGTCCGGGGAATTTCCGGTTGCATGCGTCATGAGCAGATAGACAAGCGCATAGGTTCTATTCATGCAGTTCCCCGTTCGTCCGAGGTCAGCACAATGAGTTCGACTTCGCCGACCCATGTGCCGATTCCGACAGGCCCGCATTCCCCCAGCAGATCGAATGCAGCGCGCAACGACCTGAACACCGCCCCGCCGCTTACGACGCGCCCAGTAGTGCTACGACCCCGATCAGGCCCGCATGCTCCGCAACATATGGCGCCCGCCCGCCGAGGGCGCCGTCGGGGCCAGACTCGAATCGACCGCGTGCTGAGCCGCTTCGCGGCTATCCCCGACGCGCTCGCGCTCCCGCTCCTCATGCTCTGTCTGGTGACGGCAACCGCTGTGCTCCTAGGGCAGTTCCGGTGGTGGACGGTGCTTCCGCTGAGCGCCGCACTCACTGCGGCAACCTGGCGATGGCGGCTTCAACGCTACGAACACCGTTGGGCAGGCGTCACCGCGCTGATCGCGCTCGTGCTGGTTGCAGTCTGGGTCGCGGTCAATATCCCGTACGCCTCGCAGTGGCTCGACGTAAGCCGGGACCCGGGCTTCCTTACGCTCCAGAGCATCTGGCTGTCGCAACATCCGAGCCCTTCAATGGACGTCAGTCAGGCGGCCCAGCAGATTGCGAGAGCGATCCCCGACATCGGATTGGGATCGCCCGTCGGGCCGAGGTTCGACAATCCCTATGCGTATTCGAACGGTGAAGTCACTGGCCAAGGGGCAAAGCTAGGGCCGGCCCTGGTCGCTATGGCAGGCTGGGCCGGAGGAATTCAGGGCGTTCTCATCGGCGACCTCTTCGTGGGCGCGTTGGGTCTTCTGCTCTTCTACGCTTTTGCTCGCAGACTCCTCGGCCCGGTGTGGGCGCTGGGGGCGCTGGTCGCCTTCGCGACCACCATGCCGATGATTTACTTCACACGCAGCGTCTTTTCAGAGCCGCTCACAATCGCCACTACGTTCGGCGGCCTGCTCTTCCTCTGGGCGGCCTCAAGTACCGGGCACTGGTACCACTATCTCCTCGGCGGCGCTCTCGTAGGAATGGTCGGAGTGGCCCGCGTCGACGGGGCAGCTATCGTGCTCGGGCTGTCGGCCGCGCTCGCACTCAAAGCCTTCGTCGCTCACTCGCCATTCGTACGACGGGCACGGCGTCGCGGCTACCTCGTCGCCGTCGGAACGGCGCTGGCACTTACCGGGCTCGGCATTCTCGGTCTCCAGATTGACAGTCCGCACTACCTTCATGAACTGCTCTATCTCGTCAAACCGCTCGTTGTCGCGTGCATAGCCGTTGCACTCGTCGGCCTCCTGGCTACCTTCGGCCCGCCGTGGCGCTGGCTGCGGTTGTTCCTCGTCCATCACCGCAAACCGCTCTCCAATGCCGCTGCGGTGATCGTGA
>NZ_JBLRDT010000213.1:0-4214 GCF_057512245.1 Gryllotalpicola sp. CP2-P1 | reverse complement strand
CGGCCGAAATGCGGCGCGCCCCCGAACAGGACCGCGACGACCAGAGCCGCGCCGGCCACGGCGCAGCCGATGAGGGTGCGGTTGCGGGCCAGCCGGCTCAGGCGTGCCCCGCCTTCTCCATCTGGCGCAGCTCCTTCTTGAGGTCGGAGAGCTCGTCGCGCAGCCGAGCCGCCAGCTCGAACTTCAGCTCTGCCGCGGCCTCGAGCATCTGCCCGTTGAGGTCGGCGATGAGCTGCTCGAGCTCGTTGGCGCCCTGCGCGGCGATGCCGACGCGCTGGCTCTTGGCGCCCTTGCCCGCCTTGCCCTCGCCGCGACCGCGCTCGGCGAGCACCTTCGCCGTGTCGGCCTCTTCCCGGGCGAGCACCTCGGTGATGTCGGCGATGCGCTTGCGCAGCGGCTGCGGGTCGATGCCGTGCTCGGTGTTGTACGCGATCTGGATGTCGCGCCGGCGGTCTGTCTCTTCGATCGCGGCCTTCATCGAGTCGGTCATCGTGTCGGCGTACATGTGCACCTCGCCCGAGACGTTGCGGGCGGCGCGCCCGATCGTCTGGATCAGCGAGGTGCCGGAGCGCAGGAATCCCTCTTTATCGGCGTCGAGGATCGCGACGAGCGACACCTCGGGCAGGTCGAGGCCCTCTCGCAGCAGGTTGATGCCGACGAGCACGTCGAAGACGCCCTGGCGCAGCTCGGTCAGCAGCTCGACGCGGCGCAGGGTGTCGACGTCGGAGTGCAGATAGCGCACGCGCACGCCCGCCTCGGTCAAGAAGTCGGTCAGCTCTTCGGCCATCTTCTTCGTCAGCGTCGTCACGAGCACGCGCTCGTCGCGGTCGACGCGGGTGCGGATCTCTTCCAGCAGGTCGTCGATCTGGCCCTTCGTCGGCTTGACGACGACCTTGGGGTCGACCAGGCCCGTCGGGCGGATGATCTGCTCGACGACGCCGTCGGCGATGCTCATCTCGTAGCGGCCGGGCGTCGCCGACAGATAGACGGTCTGGCCCACGCGGTTCTTGAACTCGTCCCACGTCAGGGGCCGGTTGTCGAGGGCACTCGGCAGCCGGAAGCCGTGCTCGACGAGCGTGCGCTTGCGGCTCGCGTCGCTCTCGTACATCGCGCCGATCTGCGGAACGGTCTGATGGGACTCGTCGATCACCACGAGGAAGTCGTCGGGGAAGTAGTCGAGCAGGCAGGTCGGCGGCTCGCCCGGATTGCGCCCGTCGAGGTGGCGCGAGTAGTTCTCGATTCCCGAGCAGAAGCCGATCTGCTCGAGCATCTCGAGGTCGAAGGTGGTGCGCATGCGCAGCCGCTGCGCCTCGAGCAGCTTGCCCTGCCGCTCGAGCTCTTCCAGCCGCTCGGCGAGCTCTTCGCGAATCGTGCCGATGGCCCGGTGCACCGCGGCCTGGCTGGCCGCGTACTGCGTCGCGGGCGCGATGGACACCGAGTCGAGCCGCTGCAGCACCTGGCCCGTGAGCGGGTGCAGCAGCGAGATCGCCTCGACCTCGTCGCCGAACAGCTCGATGCGCACGGCGTTCTCGTCGTAGATGGGGATGATCTCGATCGTGTCGCCCCGCACGCGGAACTTGCCGCGTGAGAAGTCGATGTCGTTGCGCTCGTACTGGGCGTCGACGAAGGTGCGGATCAGCCGGTCGCGGCCGACCACGTCGCCGACCTGCAGCACGGTCATCGCGCCGAGGTACTCGTCGACGGCGCCCAGGCCGTAGATGCACGACACGGTCGAGACCACGACCACGTCGCGCCGCGACAGCAGCGCGTTGGTCGTCGAGTGCCGCAGCCGCTCGACCTCGGCGTTGACCGACGAGTCCTTCTCGATGAAGGTGTCGGTCTGCGGCACGTAGGCCTCTGGCTGGTAGTAGTCGTAGTACGAGACGAAGTACTCGACGGCATTGTTCGGCATCAGCTCGCGGAACTCGTTGGCGAGCTGCGCGGCGAGCGTCTTGTTGTGCGCGAGCACGAGCGTCGGCCGCTGCACCTGCTCGATGAGCCACGCGGTGGTCGCCGACTTGCCCGTTCCGGTGGCGCCGAGCAGCACGATGTCGGTCTCGCCGGCGTTGATGCGCCCGGCGAGCTCCCTGATCGCCTGCGGCTGATCGCCGCTCGGCTCGTATTCGCTGACGACCTCGAACGGGCGCACGGCACGGGTGGGTTGGGCCATGCATCCAGTCTAGGAAGAGGGGGTGACATTGGCGCGGGGAAGCCGCGCCTCAGCGCGACCGGGCGTCCACCGTCCGAGCTGGTTCGCCCGCGCCCAGCTCCAGCACTGTGCCCGCCCCGCGGAACCGCGCGTCGTGCGTGACGAGAACCTGCGTCTTCGCGCGCAGCGCGACCGCGAGATCGGCGATCAGCGCGTCGGCCGCTTCCTCGTCGAGGTGCGCGGTCGGCTCGTCGAGCAGCACCACGTCCGCGTTCGCCAGCAGGGTGCGCGCCACGGCCACCCGCTGGCGCTGCCCGCCGGAGAGGAACGCGCCGCCCTGGCCGATCGGCGTGTCGAGCCCCAGTGGCAGGGTCGCGAGCAGGGGCCCGAGGCCGACCTCTTCCAGCACGCCGATGAGCTCGGCATCCGTCGCCCGGTCATCGCGGCCGCGCGCGATCTGCAGGTTGCCGCGCAGCGTCGAGTCGAACAGGTGCCCTTCCTGCGGGCACCAGGCGATTCGCCGGCGCAGCTCGTCGGCGTCGAGTCGGGCGGCGTCCGCGTCGTCGACGAGGTAGCGGCCCGCGCACGGAGCCAGGTAGCGCAGCAGCACGCCGAGCAGCGTGGTCTTCCCGCTTCCGGACGGCCCCGTGACGACGAGCGTCTCGCCCGCTCGGGCGCGCGCGGACACGTGGCGGAAGACGTCGCCCGAGGTGTGCGGGTAGCGGTACGCGAGGTCGTCGAGGTGGATGCCGCGCACGGGCCCCACCGGAAGGCCGGGCTCGTCGTGCGCGGCGGCATCGGCCGCCGCCGTGACAGGGCTCACGCGCCGCAGCACCTGCGCGAGCTCGGGCCAGCGCTGTGCGGCCGAGATGGCCTCGAGCACCGGCTCGATCAGCGCGAGCGGCGTCAGCACGAGCACCGCGACCACCGGCACGGGCAGGCCTGCGGCGAGGTGGGCCTGCTGGCCGAGCCAGAGCATGCCCATCGACGTCGCGGCGCAGGCGAGGACGGCCAGAGCGGCGCCCGCCCCCAGCGCGCCGGCGGAGCGCTTGGCGGATGCCCCCGCCCGCGCGTCGAGACGGGAGACGGCCTCGAGCTCGCCGCGCGCCGCGCCGTTGGCCACGAGGTCGTCGCGGGCGGCGAGCAGGGCGGCGACCCGCCGCACGACGGCGGAGCGATCGAGGTCGCGCCCGCGCGAGGCGCGCGCGTCGGCTGCCACGGCGACGAGCGCCCCGCCCCCGAGCGCGACGGCGGAGCACGCGAGCAGCAGCATGCCGGCCGGCGCCCAGAGGATCCAGAGTGCGATGACGGCGGCGACGAGCGCGACGACCCCCGAGGCGAGCGGCACGACGACGCGCGGGGCGAGGTCGCGCACCCGGTCGCCGTCCCCGATGAGCCGGTCGAGGGTGTTCGCGGCGGTCAGCTCGACGCGCCCCGCGGGTCCCTGCGCGGCGAGGCCGCGCCACAGCCGCATGCGCAGCTCGGTCAGCGAGGTGAAGACGGCGTCGTGCGTGATGAGCCGCTCGGCGTAGCGCAGGGCGGCGCGGCCGATGCCGAAGAACCGCACGCCCACGATCGCGACCTCGAGGAACAGGATCGGCGGGTGCTCGGCGGCGCGCACGATCAGCCAGCCCGAGAGCGCCGTGAGGGCCGTCGCGAACAGGGCGGCGAGCGTTCCGAGCCCGATGGCGCCGAGCACCCGCCAGCGCGCCGGGCCGAGCACGCGGGCGAGTTCGCGCAGGGCGCTGCCGCCGCGGTCGGCCCCGTCCCTGCCGGTCGTCGCGATTGGGGCTTCTGCAGGGGTGTTCTCCCGCACAGGTGACGACCGTGCATCGGAACCGTCTGCCCGGTCGTCGGAAACACGGCTCTCGACGGCGGTGTGGGGCGAAAACGTAACGACCGGGGCCCCAGCCCGGGGAGCCGCGGCGCCGACCGCAACCACCCGGTCGGCAGCGGCGCGCAGCTCGGGGTCGTGCGAGGCGACCAGCACCGCGACCCCGCGCTCGCGTAGCGCGGCGATCTCGGTGCGAACGAGCGCCGCAGACACGTCGTCGAGGTGAGCCGT
>NZ_JBLRDT010000212.1:0-4237 GCF_057512245.1 Gryllotalpicola sp. CP2-P1 | reverse complement strand
GGGGCGACGGATGCCGCGCGAGACGCCGGCGCCCTGCTGCTCGCCTTCGCCGAGCGCCTGCACTCGCGTCAGGACCAGCCGAGCCTCATCCGCGCGCGCGCCTTCGAGCTCGCCGAGCGCGTGGTCGGGGCATCCGGTGTCGCCTCGGCGCGCGCTCGAGTGGCCACGCACGACGATCTGGCGGCCGCGACCGCGGCGCTCGACGAGCTGCTGCGCGTCACGCGCTTCTGAGCGGGCGCTTACGCCTTCCGCATGTAGGCCCGCACCGTGAGCGGCGCGAACACCAGCACGAGCACCGCGGCGCCGAGCAGCGTCCACCACACGTCGGCGCCGACGGGCTGCGCGGCGACGATGTTGCGCATCGCCGTGATGACGTGCGACACGGGGTTCACGTCGGCGAACCAGCGCAGCCAGTTCGGCATGGTTGCCGTCGGCACGTAGGCGTTCGAGAGGAACGTCAGCGGGAACAGCACCATGAACGAGATGCCCTGCACGGAGCTCGCCGTGCGCGCGATCACGCCGAAGAAGGCGAAGATCCAGCTGATCGCCCAGGCGACCGCGATGATCAGCAGGCCGGCGAGCACGAGGCCCAGGAAGCCGCCCTCGGGCCGCCAGCCGATGACGAGGCCGGTCAGGAACGTGATCGTCGTCGCGATCGCGTAGCGCAGGGTGTCGGCCGTGAGCGCGCCGGCGAGCGGGGCGATGCGCGCGATCGGCAGGGAGCGGAAGCGGTCGAAGACGCCCTTGTCCATGTCCTCGCGCAGCTGCACGCCGGTGACGACCGAGGCCGTGATGACGGTCTGGGCGAGAACGCCCGGGATGATCGTCGGCAGATACCCCGAAATGTCGCCGTGCGTGCCGGTCACCGCACCGCCGAACAGGAACGTGAACATGACCGTGAACAGGATCGGCTGCAGGGTCACGTCGAAGAACTGCTCGGGCGTGCGGCGGAACTTGACGAGCCCGCGATAGGCCATCGTGAGCGAGTTCGAGAACGTCTGGCGAACGCTCGTGTGGTTCTTGAGCTTGCGCTCGGATGCCGGAACGATCCGAGTGGACGAGATGGTGGTCATGCGCGCACCTCCGCGGCGCTGTCTTCAAAATCCGAGTCGTCGCCGGCCTCGTCGGCGCTGACGCCGTGGCCGGTGATGGTGAGGAACACCTCGTCGAGGGTCGGCTTCTGCACCGAGAACTCGTCGAGGCGGATGCCGGCCTCGCGGAAGCGGATCAGCAGGTCTGTGACCGCGTCGGGGTTCGACATGGGCGCCGTGATGCGCCCGGCCTCCGGCGACGGCGTGCCCTGCACGCCGAACACCTCGGCGATGAGGCGCAGGGCCTCGCCACTCTCATTGCGATCCGCGAGGCGCAGGATCAGCGACGATGTGCCGACGGATGCCTTCAGCTGGTCGGCCGTGCCCTCGGCCACGACCTTCCCCGTGTCGATGACGGCGATGCGGTCGGCGAGCTGGTCGGCCTCGTCGAGGTACTGCGTGGTCAGCAGCACGGTCGAGCCGGTGGCGACGAGGCTGCGGATCGTGTCCCACATCTGGCCGCGGGTGCGCGGGTCGAGGCCCGTCGTCGGCTCGTCGAGGAAGATGAGCGGCGGCTGCGCGATGAGGCTCGCGGCGAGATCGAGCCTGCGCCGCATGCCGCCGGAGAACTTGGCGAGCGGCCGCTTGGCGGCCTCTGTCAGGCCGAAGGCGGCGAGCAGCTCGTCGCCCTTGGCCCGCGCCTGCTTGCCCGAGAGCCCGAGCAGGCGGCCGAAGATGTAGAGGTTCTCGTTGGCCGAGAGCTTCTCGTCGACCGAGGCGTACTGACCGGTGACACCGATCAGCTGGCGGACGATGTTCGCCTCTTTGACGACGTCGTGGCCGAAGACGCGGCCGACGCCGCCGTCGGGCTTGAGCAGGGTGGCGAGCATCGAGATGGTCGTGGTCTTGCCGGCGCCGTTGGGGCCGAGCACTCCGTAGACGGTGCCCGCCGCGACGCGCAGGTCGACGCCGTCGACCGCCCGGTTCGACCCGAACACCTTGACGAGGCCCTCGGCCTCGACGGCGAGTTCGGTGGAAGTCATTGCGTGTCTTCTTTCGTGAGAAGCGTGAGTTCGTGATTCCGATCATGGGATGCCCAACTTTCACGCCTCTTGCGTGGCGCTTACAAGGGCTCGCGGCAGCCGAGAGCGGCGGGAGCCGGAGCGGGCGAGGACCCCGGGCGCGAGGCTTCGGCCGAGGCATCCGGCAACCCCCTTAACAGCCGTTGAACAGCCGCCTAGCATTGCGCTTGTGTCGCACCCCCTCTTCGATGGACTTCCGGACCCGGCCCTCGTCTCGACGCAGTGGCTCGAGGACCACCTGGGGTCAGAGAACCTCGTCGTCCTCGACGCGACCGTGCTGCAGGTGAAGGGCTTCAACGGCGCGGACGCCTTCGTCACCGGGGAAGAGCAGTACCTGGTCAACGGGCACATTCCGGGTGCCGTGTTCGCCGACCTGTTCGAGGACTTCAGCGACCCGGAGGGCGAGTACCCCTTCAGCCGGCCCAGCGCGCGGCACTTCGAGCGCACGGCGCAGGCGCACGGCATCGACAACGACACGGCCGTCGTCGTCTACGACACCGGCACGGGCTACTGGGCGGCGCGGCTGTGGTGGCTGTTCCGGTCGTTCGGCTTCGGCGTGCGCGTGCTCGACGGCGGCTTCGTGAAGTGGTGCGCCGAAGGCCGGCCGGTCTCGGTGGGCGATGTCCGCCCCCGCCGCGCCGGCGAGTTCTCGGCATATGAGGACACGGATGCCTGGGCGGCGAAGTCCGACGTCGAGGCCGTGCTGGCCGGCGAGAGCGACGCCGTTCTGCTCTGCGCCCTGTCGACGAGCGAGTTCGCGGGCGAGTCGGGCAGGCCGCGCGCCGGCCACATCCCCGGCTCGGTGAGCGCGCCCGCAACGCGCCTGATCGACCCGACGTCGAACACATATCTGCCGCGCGAGCGCCTGCGGGACGCGCTCGGCGAAGCGGCCACGTCGCCCCGGCCCGTCATCGCCTACTGCCAGGCCGGCATCGCCTCGAGCGGCGCGGCTCTCGCCCTGACCCTTCTCGGGCACGACGAGGTGCGCGTCTACGACGGCTCGCTCAACGAGTGGGTCGCCGACGCGAGCGCCCCGATCGAGACGAGCGCCCCGGTGCTGGCGGCTTCCGGCGGCGGTCGGCACCTGAGGAAGCCGGACTAGCCGGGTTGCCCTTCGTGGCGGGGCCCGCCTTCTTCCCGGACTCGGCCGGCGTCGCGGCCGCACCGCGCGACGAGTTCGCGGTGCGCCCCCGCACCACCCCGATGAAGTCGTCGATCTGGGGCAGGACATCGGGCGCGGCGTCCTTCGGCCATGCGAGCCCCACGCGCCAGCCGTCGGCGTCGGCGACGGGCCGCGCGACGACGTCTTTGCGCGCAGAGAGCCGGGCGATCGACTGCGGCACGACGACGATGCCCACGTTCGCGGCGACCACCTCGATCGTCGTGTCGACGTCGTCGTCGAACGGATGCCTCACCTCGCCCTCGAGGTCGGCGAGCACCACCTCGTCGGCGGCCTCGACCACGTGGCCCTTGGGGGCGACGACGAAGGGGCGCTCGTCATACAGGGCGATGAGGTGGAAGGAATCGGGCTGCCTCTCGCCCGGCCCGAGCCGGATGAAGGCCGCGTGGGCGGCGCCCTCTCGCACCGGGGCGAGCTCGGCCGACGCATCCGTCACCGCCGTGATCTGAATCAGCTCGAGGGGGTGCGCGCGGTGGCGCTCGCCCCAGATGCGCGCCCACTTGCCGGGCGCGACGCCGCGGGCGTAGGCGATGCGCAGGCTGTCAGGCACATGGCCAGGCTAGCGTTCTGCCTCGCCGGTAACCTGGGGAGCATGAGCGACAACGCGCCCCGCCCAGCCGGCCCCGATGCGATGAAGCCGGCCACGGCCGCGAAGAAGCTCGGCATCTACCTGCCGGCCACGCCGGAGTCGTTCCAGTCGAGCGCGTTGACGCGCGCCGAGTTCCAGGAACTGCAGTCGAACCCGCCCGAGTGGCTCGTCGAACTGCGCCTCGCCGGCCCGCACCCGCGCGACGTCGTGGCACGCAAGCTCGGGGTCTCGGCCTCCGGCCTCGCCCGCGCCGGCATCACCGAGGCGCTGACCACGGCCGAGATCACCGCGCTACTGCAGGCCCCGCCCGAATGGCTCGTGAAGGAGCGCGCGACGCAAGCGGCTGTGCGCGCCG
>NZ_JBLRDT010000211.1:0-4240 GCF_057512245.1 Gryllotalpicola sp. CP2-P1 | reverse complement strand
GATACGGCGCGGCGACGAGCCGGCGCGCCGCATGGTTCGACACGGCGACGCCCTGCTCGCGCCGCAGAATGTGCAGGCACAGATCGATGCCGGATGCCGCGCCCGCCGACGTGAGTACGTCGCCTTCGTCGACGAAGAGCACGTTCTCGTCGACCGTGACGAGCGGATGCCTCGCCGCGAGCGCCTTCGTGTAGTGCCAGTGCGTCGTGGCGCGCTTGCCGTCGAGCAGCCCCGTGGCGGCGAGGGCGAACGCGCCGGTGGAGATGGCGGCGAGCGTCGCGCCGCGGCCGTGCGCTGCCCGCAGAGCGGCGACCGCCGGGGCCGGCGGCTCCTCCCGATCGGGGAAGCGATAGCCGGGCACGAAGACGATGTCGGCCCACTCGAGCGCCTCGAGGCCGTGCGCCACGTGGTAGGAGAGACCGTCGCCCCCGGCGACCAGCCCGGGCGCCGAACCGCACACGCGCACCTCGTAGGGCATGCTGGCGCGAGTGGTGAAGACCTGCGCGGGAATCCCGACGTCCAGTGGCTTCGCGCCCTCCAGCACCAGCACGGCGACGCGGCGCAATGGTTCGGGCACGTCTGGTAATCTAGCCGGGTTGTCTCGGAGCCTTTCGGCCCGGCAGCACGTCGCTCAGGCGACAGATCCCATTAGACGATGACCGCTTCACACAGAGGCGGTTCACGTGCGCTTCGAAGCACGCGCTCCTCAGCGGAGATCACAGAATCGAAAGGAAACACGTGTCCTCCCAGTCACGTAGCAAGACCCGCCTCTCCCGCGCCCTCGGCATCCCGCTCACCCCGAAGGCTGCGCGCTACCTCGAGAAGCGCCCCTACGCCCCCGGCGAGCACGGCCGCACCAAGCGCAAGGCCGACAGCGACTATGCCGTGCGTCTGCGCGAGAAGCAGCGCCTGCGCGCCCAGTACGGCCTCGGCGAGAAGCAGCTCCGCATCGCGTTCAACGACGCGCACCGTCGCGCCGGCATGACCGGTGACAACCTGGTCGAGGCCCTCGAGACCCGCCTCGACGCGCTCGTGCTTCGTGCCGGCTTCGCCCGCACCACCGCGCAGGCCCGCCAGTTCGTCGTGCACCGCCACATTCTCGTCGACGGCAAGATCGTCGACCGCCCGTCGTTCAAGGTGAAGCCGGGCCAGCTCATCCACGTCAAGCCCAAGTCCGAGGGCACAGAGCCCTTCCAGGTCGCGGCGGCCGGCGGCCACCTCGACGTCCTGCCCAAGGTCCCGGGCTACCTCGAGGTCGAGATCGACAAGCTGCAGGCCCGCCTCGTGCGCGAGCCGAAGCGCGCCGAGGTCCCCGTGCAGTGCGAGACCCAGCTGGTCGTCGAGTACTACGCAGCTCGCTAAGAGCGCTGGTATTCAGCACCGATAGTCTGGAGAGCGGATGCCGTACGGCATCCGCTCTTCGGCTTTAACTCACGCGGACTACGGAGCAGAACCATGAAGACCTTCCTCGCGCTTGCATTCGGCGTCGTCCTCGGATTCGTCGCGGCCCACCAGTTCAACCGCACCGAGCAGGGGCAGCGCTTCTTCCACGACCTCGACGCGAAGGCGCGCGAGTTCGGCGCCGCCGTGGCCGACGGGTACCACGCCCGCGAGGCCGAGCTGCGCTCGCCCGAGGACTGAACCCGATTCCGCACCGCCCCGCCCGCACATTCACGAACGCACCCAGGTAGAACCCCCTCTCGATGCTCACTTCTGAGATCCACCGCCGCTTCCTCGACTTCTTCGCGCAGCGCGACCACACGATCGTCCCGTCCGCCTCGCTCATCAGCGACGACCCGTCGCTGATGTTCACGATCGCCGGCATGGTGCCCTGGGTGCCGTACCTCACGGGCGTCGTGCCCGCGCCCTACCCGCGCGTCGCCGATGTGCAGAAGTGCATCCGCACCCTCGACATCGAAGAGGTCGGCAAGACGCCCCGGCACGGCACCTTCTTCCAGATGCTCGGCAACTGGTCGTTCGGCGACTACTTCAAGGCCGAGGCGATCCGGTATGCCTGGGACCTGCTGCTGACGCCCGAGAGCGCGGGCGGCCTCGGCTTCGACGAGAAGGACCTGTGGTTCACGGTCTACGAAGAGGACGACGAGGCCTACAACGAGTGGCTGAAGGTCGGGGCATCCCCGGCGCGCATCCAGCGCCTCGGCAAGGACACCAACTACTGGTCGACCGGCCAGCCCGGCCCCGCCGGCCCCTGCTCCGAGATCTTCTTCGATCGCGGCCCGGCCTACGGCGTCGACGGCGGCCCCGCGACCGACGACGACCGCTACGTCGAGATCTGGAACCTCGTGTTCATGCAGTACCTGATCAAGGACGTGAAGTCGAAGTACGACTTCACGGTGGTCGGCGAGCTGCCGCAGAAGAACATCGACACGGGTGCGGGTCTCGAGCGCATCGCGTTCATCAAGCAGGGCGTCGGCAACTTCTACGAGATCGACCAGGTGCGCCCGGTGCTCGACCGGGCGGCCGAGATCGCGGGCAAGCGCTACGGCGCGAACCACGAGGACGACGTGCGGCTGCGCGTGGTCTCCGACCACGTCCGCTCGTCCCTCATGCTCATCGGCGACGGGGTCACGCCGTCCAACGACGGCCGCGGCTACATCCTGCGCCGCCTGCTGCGCCGGACCGTGCGCGCGATGCGGCTGATGGGCGTCGACACGGCCGTCTTCCCCGAGCTGTTCACCGCGAGCCGCGACGCCATGAAGGGCGCCTACCCCGAGGTCGAGACCGACTTCGCGCGCATCTCGCACGCGGCGTATGCCGAGGAGGAGACCTTCCTGCGCACGCTCGCGGGCGGCACCACGATCCTCGACACCGCGGTGGCCGACACGAAGGCCGCCGGCAAGACGCAGCTCTCGGGCGACACGGCGTTCCTGCTGCACGACACGTGGGGCTTCCCGATCGATCTGACGCTCGAGATCGCCGACGAGGCCGGGCTCAAGGTCGACCGCGCGGCGTTCGACACGCTCATGCAGGAGCAGCGCCAGCGCGCCAAGGCCGACGCTAAGGCGAAGAAGGGGCAGATCGCCGACCTCACCGTCTACAGCCAGTTCCGCACCCTGGGCGAGACCGTGTTCACCGGCTACACCGACTTCACGACGGAGTCCGAGGTGCTCGGCATCATCGTCGACGGCGTCTCGGTCGACCGGGCCCGCGAGGGTGAGACGGCCGAGGTGATCCTCAAGGAGACCTCGCTGTACGCCGAGTCCGGCGGCCAGGACGCCGACCAGGGCACGATCGTCGGCCCGGGCTACGAGCTCGAGGTGCTCGATGTGCAGCGCCCCGTCGCCGGCCTTGTCAGCCACACCGTGCGGGTCGCCGTCGGCGAGGTCGGGGTCGGTGCGAAGGCGACCAGCGTGGTCGACCAGGAATACCGCCGTGGTGCGAACCAGGCGCACTCCGGCACCCACATCGTGCACGCGGCGCTGCGCCAGCTGCTCGGGCCGAACGCTCACCAGTCGGGCTCGTACAACAAGGCCGGCTATCTGCGGCTCGACTTCTCGTGGAACAAGCCGCTCTCGGCCGAGACCCGCAGCGAGCTCGAGGAGATCTCGAACAACGCGATCCGCGAGAACCTGCAGGTCACGACCCGCGTGCTGCCGCTCGCCGACGCCAAGGCGCTCGGCGCCATGGCGCTGTTCGGCGAGAAGTACGGCGACCAGGTGCGCATGGTCGAGATCGGTGGCCCGTGGAGCCGCGAGCTCTGCGGCGGCACCCACGTCTCCGGCAGCTCCGAGATCGGCATGATCAACCTGATCGGCGAGTCATCGGTCGGTTCGACCAACCGCCGCGTCGAGTCGCTCGTCGGCATCGAGGCGTTCCGCGATCTCGCCGCTGAGCGGGCGATCGTCACCGAGCTCACGTCGAGCCTCAAGACGCCGCGCGAGAAGCTGCCTGAGCGCATCTCCGAGCTCGTCGCGAACCTCAAGGCCGCCGAGAAGAAGATCGCCCAGTTCGAGGCGAAGCAGCTGCTCGAGCGCGTGCCCGCCCTCGTCGAGACGGCGAGCCGCGTCGGCTCGGTCCGCCTCGTCGCGCAGGACGCCGGCTCGCTGCGCGGCGGCGACGAGCTGCGCCAGCTCGCCATGAGCGTGCGCGAGCGGCTCGGCAGCGACCCGGCCGTCGTGGCGCTCACCGCCACCGTGTCCGACCGCCCGATCGTTCTCGTCGCGACCAACCAGGCCGCACGGGAATCCGGCGTCAAGGCGGGCGCGCTCGTCTCGACCGC
>NZ_JBLRDT010000210.1:0-4328 GCF_057512245.1 Gryllotalpicola sp. CP2-P1 | reverse complement strand
CGAGCGCCGCGATCGCCACCGCTCTCCTCACCGTTCGACCCTATTCGAACACCCGGTATGAACCGGCTGAAAACCGGCGCCGAGTTCCCTCCCCGATTCGCGGATCCGCTTCGCAAGGTGTAAATTTGCAGTCACCGCAAATTTCTATCGCCAGTGCCGGCGGCGTCGGCGATGTCGGCGCGCCGCGAGATACGGCATCCTCTCGAACCTGAATCATCTGGTTCCTTTTCTCATCAAAGGACTTCAATGTCAGAAGCTGTCGCTCCCGCGAGCGCTCACGGCGGCACCAAAGCCGTGATGTCGCACCAGCAGATCCTGCTGGTCATCTACGGCCTCATGGCCGGCATGTTCCTCGGCGCCCTCGACCAGACCATCGTCGGCACCGCCATCCGCACCATCGGCGACGACCTGCACGGTCTGAACCAGCAGGCGTGGGTGACGACCGCCTACCTGATCACGTCGACGATCGCCACGCCGATCTACGGCAAGCTCTCCGACATCTTCGGCCGCCGACCGCTCTACGTCTTCGCGATCGTGGTGTTCATCGTCGGCTCGGCCGCCTCGTCGTTCTCGACCTCGATGATCATGCTCGCCGCGTTCCGCGCCTTCCAGGGCATCGGAGCAGGCGGCCTCATGTCGCTGCCGCTCGCGATCATGGGTGACATCCTCTCGCCGCGTGACCGCGCGAAGTACCAGGGCTACTTCCTCGCCGTCTTCGGCATCTCGTCGGTCATCGGCCCGCTCGTCGGCGGCGTCTTCTCCGGCGCGCACCAGATCCTCTGGATCTCCGGCTGGCGCTGGGTGTTCCTCATCAACGTGCCGATCGGCATCATCGCCCTGATCATGGTGCTCGTCTTCCTGCACCTTCCGAAGTTCGCGAGCCGCAAGGTACGCATCGACTGGTGGGGTGCGACCACGGTCATCACGACCCTCGTCCCGCTGCTGCTCGTCGCCGAGCAAGGCCGCGACTGGGGCTGGACGTCGGCCGCCGCCATCGCCTGCTACGTGATCGGCGCCGCGAGCGCTGTGGCGTTCGTCCTCATCGAGATGGCCATGAAGGACGACGCGATCATCCCGATGAAGCTCTTCAGGTCCGGTGTCTTCTCGATGGCGACGCTTCTCGGTGTGCTCGTCGGCTTCGGCATGTTCGGGGCGATGCTCACCATCCCGCTGTACCTGCAGATCGTCACGGGCCTGTCGCCGACCGAGTCCGGCTTCGCGACGCTGCCGATGGTGCTGGGGCTCATGATCGCGTCGATCGTCTCGGGCCAGATCATCTCGAGGACCGGCAAGTACCGCATCTTCCCCGTCACGGGCACCGCGATCACCGCGATCGGCTTCCTGCTGCTGACCTTCATGACCGTCGACAAGCCGCTGTGGTTCATGATGATCGCGATGTTCGCCATCGGCCTCGGCCTCGGCCAGCTGATGCAGACGCTGACGCTCGCGACCCAGAACGCTGTCGAGCCGCGCGACATGGGTGTGGCGACCGCCGCCTCGACGTTCTTCCGCCAGATCGGTGGAACGCTGGGCACCGCAGTGCTGCTCTCGGTGCTGTTCTCGGTGCTGCCGGGCAACATCCAGACGGCGACCACGAACAAGGCCGACCTCACGAACGCCCTGAATGCCGCGCTCAACCCGGCCGTGGCCGACAAGGCCGACAACAAGGCGATCATGAACATGTTCTGGACGCCCATCGTCACCCCGCTCAAGAGCGAGATCCAGCAGCAGCTCGACGCGGGCACGCAGCAGGCGACGGATGCCGCGAAGCAGGCCGTCACCGAGAAGGTGACCGAGGCCGTCAACGCTCAGGTCGCCGCCGGCGCCATCCCGGCCGCCGCCGCCCCGTCGGTCATCGACCAGCAGGTGCAAGCCGCTCTGCCCGACGCCCAGCAGCAGGCGCTGCAGCAGGCCGCCGAGAAGGCGAACGCCTCGGTCGTCGACGGCAAGCTCGTGATCGACTTCACGAACGCCGCGCAGCGCAAGGCGGTCGTGAACGAGGTCGCGCCGAAGATCATCGACCAGGTCAAGAGCGGCGACTCGTCGAAGAGCGCAGGCAACATCGACACGAGCAACACCTCGTTCCTCAACAACGCCGATGACGCCCTGAAGCGCCCGTTCCTCAAGGGCTTCAACGCCTCGACCATCGAGATCTACTGGGTCGGCATGCTCGTCATCCTGGTGGCGTTCGTGCTCACCTGGTTCTTCCGGGTGCCGCCGCTGCGCAAGGTCTCGGCCCTTCAGCAGCAGGCCGACGCCGCCGCGGCGAGCGAGCAGTCGCCCGCCGAGGAGCTCGAGCTCGAGGCCGTCTCGGCCGCGAACACCACCGGTGCGCTCGTCGCGCCGACCACGGGTCAGCTGAACCTGACCATTGAGGCCGACCGGCCGGACGGCGAGACCGGCACGAAGGCCTAGCCTTCTTCCGAAGTCCACCCCTCGTCGAGCCTGGCTAGGACAGGCTCGCAAACACGGCAGAGTCCCCGAGGCGAGACCGCATCACGCGGATCGCCTCGGGGTTCTCGTCGATCAGGACGAAGCGGCGGCCGAGCGCGGCGGCGACCGCCCCGGTGGTGCCCGAGCCGGCGAAGAAGTCGAGGACCCAATCCCCCTCGCGTGACGACGCCTGCAGCATCCGCCTCACCAAGCCGGCCGGCTTCTGCGTCGGGTAGCCGGTCTTCTCCCTGCCCGTCGGCGAGACGATCGTGTGCCACCACACGTCGGTCGGCAGCTTGCCGCGGGCGGCCTTCTCGGGCGTGACGAGGCCTGGGGCCATGTACGGCTCGCGGTCCACCGCCTCTGAATCGAACCAGTAGCCCTTCGGGTCCTTGACGTACATCAGGATCGTGTCGTGCTTCGTCGGCCAGCGGCGCTTCGACTTGCCGCCGTAGTCGTAGGCCCAGATCAGCTCGTTGATGAAGCACTCGCGGCCGAACAGCGCATCGAGCAGCACCTTGGCATAGTGCGCCTCGCGGTAGTCCAGGTGCAGGTAGAGCGTGCCGTCAGGGGCGAGCAGCCGCCACGCCTCGACGAGCCGCGGCTCGAGGAATCCCCAGTAGTCGTCGAAGACGTCGTCGTAGCCGAGCAGATCGCCCTTGATGCGCTCATAGCTCTGGCCTTTGAAGCCGGTGATGAGCGCGCGGGTCGACTCGGCGGTCTTCTGGTCTCCATTCGCTTCGCGAGTCGACCGGCGGATGCTCGTGGTCGACTGCCGCTTCTGCACGCGGCCCGTGTTGAACGGCGGGTCGAGGTAGACGACCGTGAACGCGCCGTCGGGCAGCTCGGGCAGCACGGAGAGGTTGTCGGCGTGGATCACGGTGCTCGCGCTCTCCGGGGTCCACAGTGGCATGGTGTCGATCCTCCCAGACCCGGCGGCGGCCGGCCCGATGAACACAGACCCGGCAGCGGCCGACGCCATGAGCGCGGACCCGATGGACTCGCCCACGCCCTACGCGACGGCGCTGCGGCAGTTCGCGGCGCGCGACACGGTGCGCATGATCGTTCCGGGTCACTCGGGCGACCCGAGCGCGTCGCCCGAGCTCGCCGAGTTCTTCGGCGCGCAGCTGCTGCGGCTCGACGTCGCCCCGCTGGTCTCGGGCATCGACCTCGGGCTGTACACGCCGTACGAGCGGTCGGTCGAGCTCGCGGCCGAGGCGTGGGGCGCGACGCGCAGCTGGTTCCTCACCAACGGCTCGTCGCAGGCCAACCGCATCGCGGCGCTCGCGCTCGGCTTCTTCGGCTCGCGCGACCAGCCGGTCGTGGCGCAGCGCAGCACGCACTCGAGCTTCATCGACGGCATGATCATCGCCGGGCTCGACGCCGTGTTCGTGCAGCCGAGCATCGACGTGGAGCTCGGCATCGCGCACGGCGTCTCTCCTGCGCGCCTTTCCGCCGCACTCGACCGCACGCCCCGCGCCAAGGCCGCCTATGTCGTGAGCCCCTCGTACTTCGGCGCGACCCCCGATGTGCCGGCGCTCGCCGCCGTCGCCCACGCGCACGGCGTGCCGCTCGTCGTCGACGCCGCGTGGGGCGCACACTACGGATTCCACCCCGAGCTGCCGCCGTCGCCCGTGGCACTCGGCACCGACGGGCCCGGAGCCGGGCACGGTGCCGACCTCGTCATCATGAGCACGCACAAGCTCGGCGGCTCGCTCACCCAGTCGGCCATGCTGCACCTGGGGCACGGCGCGTACGCCGAGGCGCTCGAGCCGCTCGTCGACCGAGCGTTCGTGCTCGAGCAGTCCACCTCCGAGAGCGCGCTGCTGCTGGCATCCCTCGATCTCGCCCGCCATCAGCTGCAGACGGGCGCTGCACGCATCGGCGCCTCGCTC
>NZ_JBLRDT010000209.1:0-4341 GCF_057512245.1 Gryllotalpicola sp. CP2-P1 | reverse complement strand
CCGCGAGCTCGAAGCTGACACCGCGGACGGCGGGCACCTCGCCGCTGTCGGTGCGGAACGAGACGGTCAGCTCGTCGATGCGCAGAATCGCGCCGGCATCCGCCCGCATCATCGCCCCCTCACCGCGAACGCGTCGCGCAGTCCGTCGCCGATCGCGTTGAACGCGCACACCACGAGAATGATCGCGACGCCCGGCGGAACGATCAGCCACCACCTGCCGGCGTACGCGGCATCGAGTCCTTGGCTGAGCATGCCGCCCCAGTCGGTCTGCGGCGCCTGCACGCCGAGCCCCAGATAGCTCACGTAGGCGACGAGCAGGATCGCGTCGGCGATCTGGAACGTCGCCGAGACGACGATGGTGCTGATGCTGTTCGGCAGGATGTGCCGGCCGATTGCGCGGGTGTGGCCCCCGCCGAAGGCGCGCAGGGTCAACACGTAGTCGCGGTTCTTGAGGGTCAGGGTCTCGGCCCTGATCAGACGCGAGGGCACGAGCCACGACACGAGCCCCAGGATCACGATGAGGCCGAGCACGTGCGGCGTCGAGATCGCCGAGATGACAAGCAGGATGAACAGCGCGGGGATCGCGATGCCGGCGTCGACGACGCGCATCATGACGGTCTCGACCCAGCCGCCGAGGTAGCCCGCGGTCGAGCCCCAGACCATGCCGATGACGATGGCCAGCAGGCCCGCCGCGATGCCGACCATGAGCGAGACCGTGCCGCCGTACATGAGGCGGCCGAGCTGGTCGTGGCCGACCGCGTCTGTGCCGAGCGGATGCCCCGCACTCGGCGCGAGGTTGATGGCGTGCAGATCCGTGCGGGTCTGGTCGGTGTGATAGACGAGCGGGCCGACGAAGCAGAACAGCACGAAGAAGATCACGACGGCGAGGCCGATGACGGCGAGCCGGTTGCGGCGGAAGCGCCGCCAGGCGAGCGAGCCGCCGGTGGGGCCCGCGGCGACGGCGAGTTCCGGCGTCGACTGGAGGAGGGTGGACATCGGGGCTCCTAGGAACGGGTCGTTTTCACGCGCGGGTCGATGATCGCCTGCAGCACATCGGCGAGCAGGGTGCCGCACACGGTCGCGACGGCGATGACGAGGACGCAGCCGAGCAGCACGGGGAAGTCGGAGCTCTGCGCCGCGTTCCAGAACAGCAGGCCCATGCCGGGGTAGTTGAAGAGCTGCTCGACGACGAGCGAGCCGCCGAACAGCACGGGCACGTAGTAGCCGAGCATCGCGACGACCGGCGTGAGCGAGTTGCGGAACACGTGCCGGGTGAGGATGCTGCGCATCGACGAGCCGCCGGCGCGTGCGGTGCGAACGAAGTCCTCGTCGAGGTTCTCGAGGGTGGCCGAGCGCATGAAGCGGCTGAAGACCGCCACCATGGCGGCGGCGCCCGTAACGATCGGCAGGACGAGGCCGGCAGGGTCGCTGAACACCTGCGCCAGGGTGTCCCCGCTCGGCGCCTGCGACGGCAGCACCGGAATGACCTGGGTCAGCAGCGCGATCAGGATCAGGCCGAAGAAGAACACGGGCGTCGAATAGAGCACGAGGCTCACCGTGGTGAGCACGTAGTCGGAGGGCCGGTTGCGGCGGCGCGCCTGCCACATGCCGACGGGGATCGCGACGACCAGGGCGAGCACCGCCTGGGCGAGGGTCAGCACCAGCGTCTTCGGCAGCCGCTGGACGATGAGCTGCGAGACCGGCGCGTTCAGCGTGAACGAGTCGCCGAGGTCGCCCCGCAGCAGCTGGCCGAGGTAGAGGACGTATTGAACGGGAAGCGGGCGATCGAGACCCTGCTCGCTGTTGAACTGGGCGATCTGCTGGGCGGTGGCGTGCACGCCGAGGACGCCCCGGGCGGGGCCGCCCGGAAGCGAGTGCAGCAGGCAGAACACCACGATGGTGACGATGAAGACCACGACGACCGCTTGAAGCAGTCGCCGCAGGATGAAGAGCGTTGTGGCCATCCGCAGCTTTCGGTGGATCGGTGAGTCGGTGGTGCGACGGGTCGGCGCGACCGGTCAGAACCGGGGGCGCCGCGCGGGCGCCCCCGGTCCGACAGGGGGTGCTACTTCCAGGCCCAGCGCGCCGGGTGGAAGTTCGCCATCGGGTCCTGCGGGGCGGTCAGGCCCTTCTTGATCACCGAGATCTGATAGTCCGGCTCGGGCAGCCAGATGACAGGCAGCTGCTTCGCGAGAAGCGCGCTGTAGTCCTGGATCGCGCTCGAGTCGTTCGACTGCGTGGTCGCGGTGATCAGCTTGTCGGCCTGCGCGTCGCTGTAGTTCCCGAAGTTCGCGCCGCCACCGGTCTGGAACAGCGAGTCGCCGGTCGGGTAGGCCGCGAAGTACCAGCTTCCGGCGGTGCCGAAGTACGACAGCTGCCACTTGCAGATCGCCTCGCTCGGCCTGCACTGCGGCGTCTGCGAGAGCACGGTGTTGACGGGCGCCTGCTTGATCGTGAATCCGATGCCGCTGTCCTTGAACGACGACTGCAGTGCGCTCAGCTCGTTGTCGGTGACCTGCGAGCCGGACTGGGCGAGCACCTCCATCGTGAACTTGGTGCCCGCCGCGACGCCCTCGCCGCACTGGCTGTCGCCGCTGCCGGCGTCCTCGCAGACCATGATGCCGTCAGAGCCGGCCCTCCAGCCGTGGGCGGTGAGCAGCTTCTTCGCGGCGCTGTTCGAGAACGGGTACGGGTTCTTCTTCTGCTCGGGCGAGAGGAAGTCGGACGACGTCGACTGCGGGATCGGCCCGTAGCCGGCCGTTGCGGTGCCGTTGAAGATCGCCTTCACGAGGCTGTCCTGGTCGACGGACTTCTGGATCGCCTGCCGCGCGTAGAGCTGCTTGAACACCGGCCCCATGGTCGGGTTGTTGAAGTTGTAGGGGAAGTACGTGATCGCCCAGCCTGTCCACGGCTCGACCTCGTAGCCCTTGGCCGTGAACGACTGCTTCTGGTCGAGCGAGGTCGGCTGGATGTAGCCGTAGTCGACCTGGCCGCTGCGCACGGCGTTCTCCTCCGCATCGGCGGAGGTGAACGGCAGCAGGTTGACGGTCGTGATCTTCGCCTTCTCGCCGCCGTCGTACTTCTTGTTGGCGGTCAGGGTGACGTTCCCCGCGGTCGTGAACTTCGTGACCGTGTACGGGCCGTCGACGACCTTCCAGAGCGGGTTGCTCGCGTAGCTGCTGATGTCGCCCGCGGCCTTGTTCAGGTAGTTCCAGACCTGCACGGCACCGCTCGGCGTGAGGTCGTTGTCGCCGACCGGGCCGCTCGCGCTGGTCTTGTCCCACGCGTGCTGCGGCAGCGGCGTGATCAGGCTGAGCTCGTTCGCCAGCATCCAGTCGGTGTTGTATGCCTTGTCGAAGGCGATCGTGAAGTGCGTGTCGTCGGTGACGGTGAGCTTCGTCCAGTTGTCGGGGGCCTGGCCCTCGTTGTAGTTGCCCCAGTTCTTCTTGTTGGCGGTCACCAGGTTGTACCAGAACTGCACGTCGCGCGAGGTGACGGGCTTGCCGTCGCTCCAGTGCCGGTCACCGAGCGTGATGGTCGCCTCGGTGCCCGCGGAGTTGAACTTCACGTCGCTCGCGATGCTCGCGTCCTTGTGCCACCCGACGGTGCCGGTCGAGCCGTCGTAGGCGACGAGCGGCTCCCACAGCGACGCGGCGATCGAGCCGTTGTTGGTGTTGAGCTTGCCAGGGGCGCCGACGGGCAGGATCCAGTTGGGCGTGAAGTTGGCGGGCAGCGCGTAGTCGATCGAGTCCTTGCTTGAGCTCGAGCTCGAGCCGGTGTTCGACGAGCCGCCGGAGGAACAGCCGGCGAGCATGACGGCAGCCGCGGCCATCGCGGCGACCGCGATGCCTGCGCGGCGAACCGCAGAGCGTGGGTGAGACATCTTTCTCCTTCAGGGGGTGCGGCCGCCGGGGGCCGCCAGTCGGGGACGGAGCCGTGCCGTGTCCCTAAGTAAAGGGCAAGTAAACGAAGAAAGTAACGTCGCGCTGTAAAAACTTGATTACGCCAGTTCTGGCGAAACTTCAGGGGAAACCGGGCGGCGCTAGTCTGCATGCACGCCACACTTCTCACAGAGCTGGAATTACTTCACACATGGCAGAAATAACGCGAGCCCGATCGGATGCCGGTCACGAGACCCTCGCGAGCCGCGCGCTCTCACTCATCGCCAGCGGCCAGGCCGAGACGCGCACCGAGCTCGGGCAGCTGCTCGGTGCCCCGGCCAGCAGCGTCTCGCTCGCGGTGCAGCAGCTCATCTCGCGGGGCCTTGTGGCTGAAGAGGGGCTGCAATCGTCGACCGGCGGCCGGCCGCGCAAGATCCTGCGCATCGGCCACAGCGACGAG
>NZ_JBLRDT010000021.1:0-23239 GCF_057512245.1 Gryllotalpicola sp. CP2-P1 | reverse complement strand
GCGCCGACCTGCTGGCGAACGAGCTGCTCGCTCTGGCGCCTGCCACCCGCGGGCGCCTGCCCGGTCTGCTCGTCGGCGACGGGCCCGCCGTGGCGGCGCGACTCGAGGCGTGGTTCGGCTCGGGAGCCGTCGACGGATTCCAGATCCTGTCGGCATGGATGCCGGCGCAGCTGGAGGCGTTCGCCGAGCTCGTGGTGCCCGAGCTGCGGGCGCGCGGGGTGGTGCGCACCGAGTACACCGGCCGCACCCTGCGGGAGCACCTCGGGCTCAGGCATCCGATCAGCGCATACGCGCTGGACTGACGCCTGAGCCCGTGGTGCGGCGGCGGCGCTACTGGTTGTCGAGCGGAAGCCCCGGCGGGTTCAGCTCGGACTTCTTCACCGCCTCGTTCGAGAGGTTGTAGGCCGCGAGCCACTTCGCGTACTGGCCGTTCTCGATCAGGTAGTTGATCGCGTCGACCGTGGGCTGCGCGAGGCCGTTGCCCTTCTTGGTGGTCGCGGCGATCAGCCCCTGCAGGCTCGCGCCGGCGCCCGAGTAGGTCGCCTCGGTGCGGGTCGGGTTGGCAGACTTCGCCGACTGGGTGTCGTGATAGGCGGCCGACGGATTCGGGGTGAAGTCGATGTCGATCTTGCCCGAGTTGAGCGCGAGGTAGGTCGCGTTGGCGTCCTGGTAGTACTTGATCGCGAAGTCCTTCCCCTCGGCCTTCAGCTCCTTCTGCCACTCGAGCAGGATCTTCTCCTGATTGGTCCCCGAGCTCACGGCGACCGTCTTGCCCGCGAGCGACTCGGGGCCGGTCCACTTCCAGTCGCTCTTCTTCAGCACCTCGAGCGCCAGGTTGTCGTCGCGGTACGAGGCGAAGTCGTACTTCTCCTTCCGCTGCTCGGTGTCGGTGATGTTCGAGAAGCCGATGTCGGTCTTGCCGGTGTCGATGCCGACGAACAGGTTGTCCCAGGTGGCGTTCGAGATGACGGGCTTCAGGCCGAACACGGCCGCGACGAGGCGCCCCAGGTCGGGCTCGGCGCCCGTGATGGTCTTCTGATCGTCGCCCGTGAAGGCCAGCGGCGGGAAGCCGGCGGGCAGCGCGCCGACGCCGATCGTAAGCTCGCCGCTCTTGCGTACGGCAGCGGGAAGCTCGGCGCGGATCTTGGCGACCTCGGGGACATCGAGCGTGGTCTCTTTCGCGGCGCCGTTGCTGTGCGCACCGATCGTGACCTTGCCCTTCGGGGTCTGGGTGCTCGCATCGGCCGAGCCGCCGGAGCAGCCGGCGACGGTCGCGACGAGGGCGCCGGCGACCAGCAGCGCGGTGCCCGCGCGCAGCAGGCGGGTGGTGGGGGTCGTCATGGGTGTCTCTTCTCTTGGGTGGGTGGAGTGGGTGTTGCGGGTCAGAGGACGCGGGAGAGGAAGTCCCGGGTGCGGGCGTGCTGGGGGTTTCCGAGCACGTCGGCCGGGGAGCCCTGCTCGACGATCAGGCCGCCGTCGAGGAACACGACGTGGTCGGCGACCTCGCGCGCGAAGCCGATCTCGTGGGTCACGACGACGAGCGTGCGGCCCGTCTCGGCGAGGCGGCGGATGACGGCCAGCACCTCGCCGACGAGCTCGGGGTCGAGCGCCGAGGTGGGCTCGTCGAACAGGATCAGTTGCGGGTCGAGTGCGAGTGCGCGGGCGATGGCGACGCGCTGCTGCTGACCGCCCGAGAGCTGCCTCGGGAAGGCATCCGCCTTGTCGCTCAGCCCGACCTGCGCAAGCAGCTCGACCGCGCGCTCGCGTGCCGCGGCCTTCGGCAGCAGTCCGGTCGAGACGGGGGCCTCGACGACGTTCTCGAGCACGGTGAGGTGCGGGAACAGGTTGAAGTTCTGGAAGACGAAGCCGATGCGGGCGCGCTGGCGCAGGATCTGCTTCTCGTGCAGCTCTTTCAGGCGGTCGCCGTCGACGCGCACGCCGATCAGCTCGCCGTCGACGACCACGTAGCCGCCGTCGAGCTTCTCGAGGTGGTTGACCGCGCGCAGCAGCGTCGACTTGCCCGAGCCCGACGGCCCCAGGATCGCGGTGACGGTGCCCGCCGCGATCGTGAGATCGATGCCCCCGAGCACCTGCTTGTCGCCGAAGGACTTGCGCGCCCCGACGATCTGCACGGCGGCGGGAGCGGGGGCGGCGTTCATCGTGCCCCCTTCAGGCCGCGGTTGTAGAACCGCTCGACGAAGTGCTGCACGAGCCCGATCAGGCTGGTGAACACGAGGTACCAGATGCTCGCGACCACCAGCGTCGGGATGATGTCGCTCGGGTAGGTCGATCCGATGTTCTGCAGCACGCCGAAGAGGTCGAGGACGCTCACGTAGAACAGCAGCGAGCTCGACTTGAGCAGGCCGACGATCTGGTTCACGTACGCGGGCACGATCGAGCGCAGGGCCTGCGGCAGGACGATGCGGGTGAATTGACGGCGACGGGGGATGCCGAGGGCCTTCGCCGCCTCGTGCTGGCCGAGGTCGACCGACACGAGACCCGCGCGGACGATCTCGGCGGCATACGCGATCTCGGCGAGGCTCAGGCCGACGACGCCGAGTGTCAGATCCGACAGCACATTGCTCGTCGGCACCTCGAGCTGCGGCCCGAACGGCACCCCGACGGCGATCGTGGGGAAGAGGCTGCTCAGGTTGTAGAGGAACACCAGCACGAGGATCAGCGGCAGCGAGCGGAACACCCAGATGTAGAGCCACGCCGCCCCGCTCAGCACGCGATTGCTCGACAGCCGGGCGAGGGCGACCACGACGCCGCCGAGGAAGCTGACGACGGCGCTGATCGCCGTCGCCTCGAGCGTGACGGTGATCCCGGTGAGGACGGCGGGGTTCAGCAACCAGTGGCCGACCCGGTTCCATTCCCACGCGGGGTTCGTGAACAGCGTCTGCCCGAAGTTCAGTGCGAGCAGCAGGACGACGGCGGTCGCCACCCACTGCCACGGGTGACGCAGGCGCCGCACGCGGCGTTCGAGCGCGGCCTGCGGCACGCGCGGCTCGGCAGCCGGCGGTGCGCCGACGCCCGGGCTGAGGGATGCGGTGGTCATGGGCCGGGACGCTACGGGCTGGCGACCGCACTCCGAGAGCGCGGCGGACACAGACCGTAACCGTCGAAACGCTGCGCAACATTCGGGCCTGCCCCGCCACGGATCCCGGCATGCTGGCATCCATGCCCGAACTCACCGTCGCCGTGCTCGGGGCCGGCCCGCGGGGGGTCGGCTGGCTCGAGCGGTTCGTCGAGAACCTGCGGGCGGGCGAGCTCGGGCAGGCGGCCGCAGCCGGCGGCATCCGTGTCGTCCTCGTCGACCCGCATCAGCCGGGGCCCGGGCGGATCTGGCGCTACGACCAGTCGCCGCTGCTCAAGCTCAACTCGCTCGCGGCCGACGTGACGATGTTCACGGATGCCTCGTGCACGGTCGACGGCCCGATCGCTCCCGGCCCGTCGCTCGCGGACTGGGCTGCGCAGGTGCGTGCGGGCGAGCTCGAGGTCGCGATCGACGACCCCGTGGTGCGCGCCGAGCTCGAGTCGCTCGGGCCGGCGAGCTTCCCGACGAGGCGCCTGCAGAGCTTCTACCTCGACTGGTTTCACCGCCGCACGCTGGCGTCGCTCCCCGCCGGGGTCGAGGTCGAGTGGCGGCGGACGACGGCGGTGTCGGTGTCCGAGGACGGCGACCGCCAGCTGGTCGGTCTGGCCGATGGCGAGACCGTGGCCGCGAACGTCGTGCTGTACGCGCTCGGTCACAACGGCTCGGCCCTCGCGGGGGAGCACGAGCTGCTTGAGCGCTTCGCTCGCGAGCACGGCGCGTACTACCTCGCGCCGGCGTTCACCGCAGACGCCGAGCTGGGCGGCCTGCCCGCGGGGGCCGACGTCATCGTTCGGGGCATGGGGCTCGCGGCCGTCGATCTGGTCGTTCTGCTGACGTTGGGCCGCGGGGGGCGCTTCGAGCCCGCCGCCGAGTCGAGCGGGGGGCTGCGCTACGTGCCGAGCGGGCGCGAGCCCCGCCTCCACCTCGGCTCGCGTCGCGGCGTGCCGTATCACTCGAAGGTCACGTCGCAGCTCGTCGCGCCCCGGGCCGAGCCGCGCTTCTTCACGCGCGAGATCGCTGCCGAATTGGGGGCGCGCGGGGCCGACTTCGCGGGCGAGATCTGGCCGCTCATCGCCAAAGAGAGCCTGCATGGCTACTACCACGAACTGTTCGTGGGCCACCCGGAGAGAGTGCGCCTGCCGTGGCCGGAGTTCCTCGAGCGCTTCGCCCCGCTCGACCCGTGGTCGCACGAGCTGCGCGCCCTCGTTGCCGAGGCGCTCGTCGACGAGGCGGACGCCCTCGACCTCGCGAGCTTCGATCGCCCGCTCGCCGGCCTCCGGTTCACGGGCCCCGACGAACTGCAGCGGCACCTGATCGACTACATCGCCGATGACGTGCACCGCCGCACGGCCCCCGAGCACTCGGCGACGCTCGGCTTCTTCACCGCGCTGCTGTTCGCGTTCTTCGCCACGGGCGGCTCGGGCATCGAGGTTCCGCCGTGGTTCAAGGCGTTCTTCAGCTATGTCGCCTCTGGGCCGCCCGTGCACCGCCTCGAGGAGCTGCTCGCGCTCGCCGAAGCGGGCGTCGTGCGATTTCTGGGTGCCGAGCTCGAGGTGCGAGCGGATGCTGCGGCCGGCCTCTTCCGCGCGTCGAGTCCCTCCGTCCCTGGCGAGCTCGCGTCGCGCTTTCTCGTCGACGCATGGCTTCCCGAGGACGCCGCCCACGCGAGCGAGAACCCCGCGCTGCGGGATGCCGCAGGGCAAGCATCCGTCACCTCATTGCTCGCCGTGCACCCCGAGGACTCGCGCCTCATCGGGCCCGACGGCGAGCCGCATCGCGCGCGCTTCGCCATCGGGCCGTTCACGACGGCCCCGAACGCCGGCGCGTTCGCCCGGCCGCTCACCGACGCGATGAGCTTCCGAGAGAATGACAGGGTCGCGCGCGCCGTGCTGCGACTGCTCGACCAGATCTCGCCTCAGAGCTCGGCGGAATCGCCCGGCGTGAGATCGAGCAGCGCCCCGCCGTTCTGCTGAGCCGCCCACTCGATGCGGGCCTTGGCCATCGCCTTGCCGGCGTCCGAGTTGATCATCTCGTGCGTGGGGAACGCGCGGCGCGGCTTGACCGCGAGCACGAAGTCCATCGCCTCGCCGATCTTGAGCCACGGGGCGCTCGACGGCGCGGCGAGCACGTCGACCTCGACGCCCTCGGGAACCGTGAACGAATCGCCGGGGTGGTAGACGGCGCCGCCGTCGACCGAGACGCCGACGTTGTCGACGATCGGAATCGAGGAGTGGATCTCGGCGTGCCTGCCGCCGAAGAAGTCGAGCTTGAACGGGCCGGCGACGACCGAGTCGCCGGGGGAGACAACGGTGACGTCGAACCCGTCCGCCGCGGCCGCGACGCCCTGCGGGCCGTAGATCGGCACGGCGGGGTTCGCCTCGAGGACGGCCTGCAGGTGCGGGGCATCCCAGTGGTCGGCGTGCTCGTGGGTGACGACGATCGCGGCGACACCGCTCGGGTCGGGCAGCGGGCGGGAGAAGCTGCCGGGGTCGACGACGAGCTTCGCCCCGTCTTTCTCGAGGATGAAGGCGGCGTGTTCCAGCTTCGTGATGCGCATGTTGCCAGGCTAGGGCGCTGTGCCCGAAGATGGTGACTCATGCCGCCGAGCCCGACGACGCGACCCAGGCGATTGATCGTCGCGATCAACCCGACCGCCGCCTTCGGGCGCCATCACGGCGCCGGCGCCGCGGCATCCGAGGTGCTCGCCTCGGCGGGGCACACGGTGATCGAAGTGCGCCAGCCGAACTACGAGCTGCTGCGGCGCGAGGTCGAGCGCGAGGTGCGCTCGGTCAGCGTGCCGGGGCGCGCCGCGCTGGTGGTCGTCGGGGGCGACGGCATGGTGAGCCTCGGCGTGAACGCGGTCGCCGAGACGGGCATCCCGCTCGGCGTGATCCCGGTCGGCACGGGCAACGACACCGCACGCAACATCGGCATGCCGATCGGCGACCCGGCTGCGGCCGCCGAGCTGATCGTGGCGGCGCTCGAGCGCGAGTCCGTCTCGGTGGACGCCGGCCGCGTGACGCACGGCCTGCACACCACGTGGATGCTCGGCGCCCTGTCGGCGGGCTTCGACGCCGCTGTCAACGAGCGCGCCAATTTCATGTCGTGGCCGAACAGCGAGCGCCGCTACACGATCGCGGTCGTGCGCGAGCTGCTCACGTTCCGCGCCCCGCACTACCGCGTCGTCGTGGACGGGCAGCGGCGCGAATTCCAGGCGATGCTGGTCGCGGTCGCGAACCACACGTCGATCGGCGGGGGCATGCGCATCGCGCCCGCCGCCGAGATGGACGACGGGCTGCTCGACCTGTTCGTGGTCGATCGGATGTCCCGGCCGCGCTTCCTGCGGGTGTTCCCGAAGGTCTTCAAGGGGGAGCACACCGAGCTGCCCGAAGTGCACCTCGAGAAGGTGCGCAGCGTGCGCATCGAGGCCGCCGGGGTGGTGGCGTATGCCGACGGCGAGCGGGTCGGGCCGCTGCCGGTGGAGGTCTCGGTGGTGCCCGGGGCGGTGCGCCTGCTGCAGTAGCCGGCCCGATTTTGTGACGCCGTAACCGCCATGTAAAGTAGAACCCGTTGCGCCGCTGGCGCAGCGAGTCCGGCCCCATCGTTTAGCGGCCTAGGACGTCGCCCTCTCACGGCGGTAACGCGGGTTCAAATCCCGCTGGGGTCACATTCAGCCCGCTTCCCTTGATTCGTCAGGGGAAGCGGGCTTTTTGCATGGGTCTAGGTGGGTGCCTCGTTCGGGGCGCCGAGTTTCGCCGCGCGACGCGATGGGCAAAGCTGGAGCATGCGCTACGTCACCCTCGGCACCAGCGGCACCGTCGTCTCGAATCTCGCCCTCGGCACCATGACCTTCGGGGCAGAGGCCGACGAGGCGACCTCGCACGGCATCCTCGATGCGTACATCGCAGCGGGCGGCAACTTCATCGACACGGCGGACGTCTACAGCCAGGGCGCGTCAGAGACGATCATCGGCCACTGGCTCTCGACGCACCCGACCGAGGCGCAGGACGTGGTGATCGCGACCAAGGGCCGCTTTCCGATGGGCGAGGGCGTCAACGACCTCGGGCTCAGCCGTCGGCACCTGGGCCGCGCGCTCGACCGCTCGCTGCAGAGGCTCGGCGTCGAGCAGATCGACCTCTACCAGATGCATGCGTGGGACGCCCACACCCCGCTTGATGAGACCTTGGGATTCCTCGCCGAAGCCGTCGCAGCGGGGAAGATCGCCTACTACGGCTTCTCGAACTACCTCGGCTGGCAGCTCACCAAGGCGGTACACGTCGCCCGCGCACACGGGTGGCCCGCGCCCGTCACCCTGCAGCCGCAGTACAACCTGCTGGTGCGCGACATCGAGCACGAGGTGGTGCCTGCTTCACTGGATGCCGGCATCGGACTGCTGCCGTGGTCGCCGCTGGCGGGCGGCTGGCTGAGCGGCAAGTACCAGCGCGACGTCGACCCGACGGGCGCGACGCGGCTGGGCGAGAACCCCCAGCGCGGCATGGAGGCCTGGGAAGCGCGCAACGCCGACCCCCGCACGTGGCAGGTCATCGACACGGTGCGCCGCATCGCCGACGCTCGCCGTGCCTCGATGTCGCAGGTCGCCCTGGCATGGCTCGCCGCGCAGCCGGCGGTCACCAGCGTGATCCTCGGGGCGCGCACCCTTGAGCAGCTCTCCGACAACCTGGGCGCCGCCGACCTCGAGCTGACGAGCGACGAGCTCGGCGAGCTCTCGGCGGTCAGCGCCCCGCGCGTCGACGACTACCCGTATGGCCCCGCCGGAGTCGCGCAGCGCCACCGATCTCTGACCGGGGGCCGCTGAGACAGACATCCCCGGCAAAAAACGGGCGACGAGGGGTTCACACTCGCGGCTTCCGGCGCTATAAGGCGCAGCTATGGTCGGAAGGGTGCGGCGCGTGACGATTCTCGACGATTATCAGGGTGTGGCTCTCGGCTCGGCCGACTGGTCACGCGTCAGCGGCCGATTCGAGATCGATGCGGTGCGCGAGCATCTTGAGCCGGATGCCCTCGTGGAGCGACTCGCCCACAGCGACGTCGTCGTCGCGATGCGCGAGCGCACCGCCTTCCCGGCCGAACTCTTCGACCGGCTGCCGCAGCTGCGGCTGCTCGTGACCACAGGAATGAAGAACGCCGCCATCGACCTGCCGGCCGCGGCCGCCCATGGCGTCGTCGTGTGCGGCGCACGGGGCAGCGGCAACAGCGTGGCCGAGTTGACGATCGGCATGATGATCGCGCTCACGAGGCATTTCGCCGAAGAGGACGCGTCGATCAGGGCCGGCGGCTGGCAGCACACCATCGGGCCGGGCTTGCAGGGACTCACGCTCGGCGTGCTTGGACTCGGCCGGCTCGGCGGCCCCGTCGCCGATCTCGCGGGTGCCTTCGGCATGACGATCATCGGGTGGGACAGGTCGATCACACCGGCGCGGGCTGCGCAGCATGGGGCGACCGTCGTGTCGAAGGACGAGCTGTTCGAGGCATCCGATCTGCTCACCATCCACCTGCCCCTCTCCGACAGCAGTCGCGGACTGGTCGGCTCGCGGGAGCTCGCTCTCATGAAGCCGACCGCCTACCTCATCAACACCTCACGCGGGCCGATCGTCGACGAGGCGGCCCTGCTCGACGCACTGCACTCGGGACGCCTCGCGGGCGCGGCGCTCGACGTCTACGACAGCGAGCCGCTGCCCACGGGGCATCCGTTGCGCAGCGCGCCGAACACGTTGCTGCTGCCGCACCTCGGTTACGTGACCACCGATCAGTACGCGCGGTTCTACGCGGACGTCGTCGAGGACATCGTTGCGTGGGACGACGGGGCGCCGGTGCGCGTGCTGTGATCAGGCGCGTGAGCCGTCGGGGCCCGACGGCAGGTCGAATGGTGCCGGGTCCCATGCATCGGGCGGGTCGGCACGGTGGTCCCAATATCTTCGACCGCCTGGCGAAGTCCAGATCTCTTTGCCTCTCGGTCCTGGGGCGACCTTCCACCGTGTCTCGTGCTTGAGGGTGTGATCGCTCGGGCACTTGGGGGTGAGGTTTGCGACGTCGGTTTCGCCCCCGAGTGCCCAGTCGAGTTGGTGGTCGAGGTCGCTGCCTGCGCTGGGCCGATTGCAGACCGGCTGGGTACAGGCGGGGTCGCGGGCGAGGATGAACCTCTTCATGTCGGCTGTCGGGGCGTACTGCTTACGGCCGACGCCTAGGACAGCCGCATCGACGGGGTCGGTGAACAGCCGCGTCAGTGAGGTGCAGCTTCCGACGAGTTCGCGGGCGCGGGCGGGGGAGATGGGGATCTGCCCGTCGATGGTCGCGGGCTGGTATTCATCGGGGACGTGCGCGAGGTTCAGCAGCGGCACGTATACGTTGACGACGGGGCGCACCTCGGACTCGGTGCCGGTGCCGATGAGGACGTCGGCGCACACGTCGGCGCGCTTCTGATCGCGGGTGCGCTGCTGGTCTTCCGGCAGGCCGGCGTCGTCGAGGGCGGCAGCGATCGCGTCGACGCGCGCCGCGGCCATGACGGCCCGGTCAGTGGGCAGATAGGCGGTCAGGTAGGACATGCCGGTGCCCTGCTCGTGCTCGACCCAGATGCGTCGGCGGCGGGCAGCGATCTCGTGCTCGGCTTCCAGTGGGTGGTCGGCGAGCTGATCGGCCAAGCGGCCGGCGTGGTCGCGCAGCTTCGCGTTCGTGAGCGTGGGCGCGAGACGCGCCATCTCGACGTCGAAGTAGGACTGGAGTTCTTCCTCGACGGGAACCCGGTGGAAGGCCTCGAGGATGGTGCGGGTCTTCGCCGCGGTGATGTCGCCATGGCGGAAAGTCGCCCAGGTGGCCGGCAGTAGGCGGTCGAGGGTGCGTGCCTCGGCAAGCCGCGAGCGGATTTGGTCGCGACTCATCGATAGCTCCAGCGCGAGCCCCAGGATCGCCGAGCGCTCGGCCCGGTCGGCGCGCTGGTGCTCGGGCACGAACGCCTCGACCTCGATCTCGGGGTGCGCGAGCGCGTTCTCAACCACCTCGAGGATGGACGCGAGCACCGCGGCCTCGGCCCGCGCCTGGGCCCGCAGCGCCTCGTGCGCGCGGTCGAGCCCGGCCTCGCGCGCGGCCGACGCGGCCCAGCTGTCGGTGGTCTCATCCATGCTCGAAGTCAAACACCGACCACCGACATTGGAGTCAGACCATCAAAACTTTATCCACAGGGCGCGCCCGCCCCACGACATGGGAGTATCGCCGCGTGACCTCCGAGCAGCGAGAGCCGGCCGTCCGGGCGGCGTACGACATCGTGGCCGACACCTACGCCGACGAGTTCCCGTCGACGGGCCCGGAAACGCCGATCGAGCTGGCGATGATCGCCCACTTCGCATCGCTGCTGCCAGTGCCGCGACGGGTACTGGACGCCGGCTGCGGCGCCGGCCGCATGCTGCCGGTCCTCGCCGGGCTCGGGTGCGAGGTCGAGGGCGTTGATCTTTCGCCGGGCATGATCCGCCGCGCTCAGCGCGACCACGGCGAGTTCCGCTCGCAGGTCGCCTCCTTGAGCGACCTGCCCTTCTCTGCGGCCGCGTTCGACGGTGTGTTCTCCTGGTACTCGACGATCCATAGCCCTGACGGCGCACTACCGCAGATCTTCAGCGAGCTGCGCCGGGTCCTGAGATCGGACGGGCTCGTGCTCGTCGGGTTTCAGACCGGTCGCGGCATCGTCGACGTGGCACCGGCCTACCGGCCGCGCGGCCACGAGGTGGCACTCGTGCGCTACCCCCGCGCTGCCGACGAAATGGGCGAGAAGCTCGCAGCGGCCGGGTTTCGCGAGGTCGGCCGCCTCGTCGAGGCGGCGAACGGCGCCGCGCGCGGTGGCCAAGCGGTGCTCATCGCCACGCCGGCGTAGCCCGGCTCGCGAACCGTCTTCGGCCGTAACGCGCCGCAACGCTTCGTCATGTGGCGCGCCTCGCGTGGCATCCGCCGCGTGGCTCGCCATAGCGTCGCGGTATGACGGTGACCGACGTAGAGAACGCGACAGACTTCGCTGATGCATGGCGCGCATGGCACGCGCGTCATGAGGAGCAGCGGGCGAGTGAATACGGATTCCTCGCCATCACGAGCATCCGATGGCTCGGCGACGTTGCTGAGCGATTCGAGGATGCCCCGGGCGCATGGTCGACGGGCGAGTACGGCATCGTCGTCGAGCTCGCAGAGGGCGAGTCGCTCGAGTTCGGCGGGGAGGTGCTGACCGGGCGCCACGAGTTCGGGCAGCTCGCCGAGCGGGCCACCGAGTTCGCCTACTGGCAGGCGCCAGGGGGCCGCGCGGCCGTCGAGATCGCCCGCCGCGGCGGCAACGACATCATCCGCCCGCGCCACGCGAACGCGCCGATCCGCTCCGCCTACCAGGGGACGCCGGCGTACGAGCCCGACCCGCGCTTCGCCGTCGGCGCGCGCTTCGTCGCCTTCGACGCGCCGCGCGAGGTGACGGTCGGCTCCGTGGTGGACGGGCTGCAGCACGTCTACGACGCGGTCGGCACCATCGAGTTCGAGCTCGACGGCCCGCGCTCGCTGCTCGCCTGGGGCGGGCACGCCGGCGGGCTGCACGTGCTCTTCACCGACCTCACGAGCGGCGTCACGACGTATGCCGCGAACCGCAGCCTGAACACGGCGGCGCCCGACGCCGACGGCCGGGTGCTGCTCGACTTCAACCGGTCGACCAATCTGCCCTGCGCCTATACACCGTATGCGACCTGCCCGCTGCCGCCGGCCGAGAACCGCCTCGGCGTCGCGATCGAGGCGGGGGAGAAGGCACCCATTGCGGAGGCGAGCCGATGAGCGCCCCCTTCTCCCTCGCCGTCGATCTCGACGGCGCAGGCGCGCACCCGGCGGCCGCCGACGCTGCCGGGCTCACCACCCGCGAGCTGCTTGCTGCCTCTTATCTCGCGGCCCACGTGCGCGAGGCCGAGCGGGCAGGCTTCACCGCCGCGACCTTCCCCGACTCGCCGCTCGCCACCCGCATCGACGCGATTCAGCGCGCGTCGTTCGTCGCGCCGCAGACGAGTGCGCTCGGTCTGATCCCGGTCGCGCACTCCGTGTACTCCGAGCCGTTCCACGTCGCGACGCAACTCGCGACCGTCGACTTCGCCTCCTACGGTCGGGCCGGCTGGATCGTCGGTGTCGACGCCGACCCACGCATCGCGGTCGAGTACGGCCGCGACGCCGTCGGCCCCGAGCTCGCCGCCGCCGTCGCCACCGATGCCGTCGAGGTCGCCCGCCGCCTCTGGGACAGCTGGGAAGAGGACGCCGTCATCCGCGACACCACGACCTGGCGCTATCTCGACCGGGACAAGGTGCACTACGTCGACTTCGAGGGTGCGAGCTTCTCGGTGAAGGGGCCGAGCATCATCCCGCGACCGCCTCAGGGTCAGATCCCGGTGTTCACGGATGCCACCTCGGGCGTCGTCGGCGACGTGGCGCTCGTGACCTCCAGTGCTCAGGCCGCGGTCTCGGCAGCACGCGACGCGGGCGCGCGCCTCGTGTGGCTCGAGCTCGAGGTCGCCCTCGATCGCGCGGGGCTTCCCGGCGCCGAGCGCGTCGAGCGGCTCGACGCCATCGCGCCATGGTCGGGCGAGGGCATCGGCCGCTATGTCGGCGACGCCGCAGGGCTCGTCGAGCTGCTCGCCGAGCTGTCGGGCCAGGTCGACGGCGTGCGCCTGCACCCCGCGGTGCTCCCGGAGGACCTCGAGGAGCTCGGCCGCGCCGTGCTGCCCGAGCTGCGCCGCACCGGCACCCACGCCCCGCCCGTCGTCGGCACGACCCTGCGCCAGAGCATCGGCCTGCCGGCATCCGTCAACCGCTACGCAAAGGCCAACGCATGAGCGCGACCCAGCCTCAGGAACGCAACCAGATCCAGTTCGGCGTCTTCTTCCAGGGGGTCAACTTCTCGACCATCTGGACCGAGCCCGAGAGCGGCTCGCAGATCGACTTCGAGTCGTTCCGCCGCGTCGCGCAGACAGCCGAGCGCGGGCTGTTCGCGGCGTTCTTCCTCGGCGAGGGGCTGCGCCTGCGCGAGCACCTCGGCAAGCTGCACGACCTCGATGTGGCCGGGCGCCCCGACGCGCAGACGCAGCTTGCCGCGCTCGCCGCCGTGACCTCCAAGATCGGCCTCGTCGCCACGCAGAACGCGACCTACAACGACCCGTTCGACCTCGCGCACCGGCTACAGAGCCTCGACCTGCTCTCGGGCGGCCGCGCCGCATGGAACGTCGTGACGACCGACAACGCGTGGACCGGCGCGAACTTCCGCCGGGGCGGCTACCTCGACCATGCCGATCGCTACACGCATGCCGAGCAGGTCGTCGAGACGGTGCGGGCCATCTGGGATTCGTGGGACGACGCGGACGGTAGCGCCCGACTGGTCGCGCGCGACTTCGGCGCGTTCGACGTGCGCGGGGTCGGCCGGCTGCCGCGCAGCCCGCAGGAGCACCCGGTGCTGTTCCAGGCCGGCGACTCCGACGAGGGGCGCGACTTCGCGGCCCGCAGCGCCGAGGTGATCTTCAGCGCGCACGGCCAGTTCGAGGCGGCCTCGGCGTTCGCGGCCGACATCCGCCGTCGCACGGCGCTCGCGGGCCGCCCGGCCGACGACCTCAAGATCTTCCCGGGCCAGCAGTTCGTGCTCGCCGACACCGAGGCCGAGGCGCACGAGAAGGCGCTGTGGGTGCGCGAGAAGCAGATCACTCCCGCCACCGCGCTCGCCTTCCTCGAGAACATCTGGGGCACGTCGCTGGCCGACTACGACCCCGATGGGCCGCTGCCCGACATCGACCCCGTCGTCGAGGTCACGGGCGAGACCCGCGGTGCGGGTTTCCGGGCGAAGAAATCCAAAGAGACGGCGGATGCCTGGCGCGAACAGGCCGCTGCCGAGAACCTCTCGATCCGCGAGTTCGTCTTCAAGGTGGGCGGTCGCCTCGAGGGCGGCATCATCGGCAGCTACCAGCACGTCGCCGATCTGCTCGCGCGCTACGCAGACGAGCACGTCGTCGACGGCTTCAACGTCTCGCCGTTCCTGGTTCCGTCGGGTCTCGACGACATCGTCGACCGGCTCGTTCCCGAGCTGCAGGAGCGGGGTGTCTACCCCACGGAGTATCGCGGCGACACCCTGCGCGAGCACCTGGGCCTGCGCCCGCCGCTCACACGCCGCGGAGAGCCGGGGGACGCCGCCCGCCAGACTCCGTCGTTCGACCTCGTCTAGGCGCCCGGCGAGGCGATCAGGCCAGCGCGGCCGCGATCGCCTCGCCGAGTTCGACGGGCTTCGTGAACTGCGGCCAGTGGCCGGTGTCGATGTCGACCCAGGTGATGTCGCGGAACTCGGCGAGCTCTTTCATCCACGGGTGGCCCTGCTCGATCAGCGGCCTGTATTCAGTCGACGGAAACGCGGTGCAGATCATCGTGAGCGGCACGTCGTGCCGCCGGTCGTCGTGCAGTTCGACCGGTGCCGTCGTGACGCCGGCGGGCTCTGGAACGGCCTCGGCCCGGATCCGGTCGCGCAGCTCGGGCGTGAGCCCCTTCACCTCGTCGTCGCTGAACGCCGACCAGTCGGGAAGGGGCACGTCATCGCCCTCGACCGGGAACTCGGATTCCATCGGGCCGCGCTCGGGGACCGGGAAGGTGTCGACTTCGATGACCCGCGTGACCCTGTCGGGCCGGGCGTCGAGAGCGCCGTTCGCGATCGCGCTGGCGCCCGAGTGCGCGACGAGCGCCACCGGCCCCTCATGCGCATCGATCTCGGCGATCGCCGCTTCGATCTGCGTCTGCAGCGTGATTCCCGCACGCGGCGCGTCGCGCGACTCGAGGCCCGGCAGCGTCAGCGGGTGCACCGAGTGCCCTGCCTTGGCAACGATCGGCGCGACGTCGCGCCAGGAGGAACTGCCGAGCCAGTAGCCGGGAAGCATGATGACGTCCATGCGCCCAAGGTAGGCCCACCCGCCGACATCGCATATCCTGAAGCGGTCGAAGGGGAGTATCCCTACGCACAGCGGTCGTCATCACGAGCTTGCTCCGGGCGCTGTGGCACTGCGGTGCGGGAGAGACTTTCGGAGCCGTTCAACGACCCCGGAAGGCCCCGAACAATGCACCTCGAGCTCCCGTTCTGGTTCGAGTTCGGCTCCTACGCCGTACTGTTCCTCATCCTCATCGGCGACCTCGTGCTCGCCTACAAGCGGCCGCACGTGCCGAGCCCGCGCGAGAGCGGTCTGTGGATCGGCTTCTACGTCGTTCTCGCGCTGATCTTCGCGGGCATCCTGTGGTCCGTCGGGGGCGCCGAGCACGCGGGCCAGTTCGTCGCAGGCTGGCTCACCGAGTACTCGCTCTCGGTCGACAACCTGTTCGTCTTCGTGCTCATCATGGGCCGCTTCGCGGTTCCGCCGAAGTACCAGCAGGAAGCCCTCATGGTGGGCATTATCTTCGCGCTGGTGTTCCGCGGCGTGTTCATCGTGCTCGGCGCCGGCCTCATCGCCGCGTTCAGCTGGATCTTCTACTTCTTCGGCGCCTTCCTGCTCTACACGGCGATCAGGCAGGCGTTCGAGAAGGAGGGGGAGGACGAGAGCGTCGAGGATGCCGAGGGGCCGGTGGCCCGCTTCCTGAAGCACCACCTGCGCATCGGCAACGAGTTCAACGGCAACAAGCTGCACACCGTGGTGAACGGTCGCCGCGTGCTCACCCCGCTGGTGCTCGTCTTCATCTCACTGGGTACCACCGACCTGCTCTTCGCGCTCGACTCGATCCCCGCCATCTTCGGCATCACGCGCAGCCCCTTCCTCGTGTTCTCGGCCAATGTGTTCGCACTGATGGGCCTCAGGCAGCTCTACTTCCTTCTCGGCCATCTGCTCACGAAGCTCGAGTACCTCAAATACGGCATCGCCGTGATCCTCGCGTTCATCGGCGTCAAGCTCGTCTTCGAGGCGCTGCACACGAACGAGGTGCCGTTCATCAACGGCGGCCACCACGTCGAGTGGGCCCCCGAGTTCTCGACCGTCACCTCGCTCGCCGTCATCGTCGTCACCATGGCGATCGCGACCGCGGCGAGCCTCATCCGCCTGCGGCTGGTGCCCGAGCGGGAGTGATAGCCTCATCGCATGCCGGCTGCGCAGCTCCTCCTCCTTAGCTGCCGCGACGGGGCTTAGTTTCCATAGGCCTTCCCGTCGCGGAGTCTTGTGTTGGGCTGAACCCGCAGGAACCAAGGAGCAACGAAGCAATGAGCGAACCCAGGACGCTGGCAGAGAAGGTCTGGAACGACCATCTCGTTGTCAAAGGCGCTGGCGGCGAACCGGACCTGATCTACATCGACCTCCACCTCGTCCACGAGGTCACGAGCCCGCAGGCGTTCGACGGTCTGCGCCAGGCGGGTCGCCCCGTTCGCCGGCCCGACCTCACGATCGCCACCGAAGACCACAACACCCCGACCATCGGCATCGACAAGCCGATCGCCGATCTCACGAGCCGCACCCAGATCGAGACCCTGCGCAAGAACGCGGAAGAGTTCGGCATCCGCCTGCACTCGCTGGGCGACCTCGAGCAGGGCATCGTGCACGTCGTCGGCCCGCAGCTCGGCCTCACCATGCCGGGCATCACCGTCGTCTGCGGCGACTCGCACACGTCGACCCACGGCGCCTTCGGCGCGATGGCCTTCGGCATCGGCACGAGCGAGGTCGAGCACGTGCTGGCGACGCAGACGCTGCCGCTTAAGCCGTTCAAGACGATGGCGATCAACGTCGAGGGCACGCTGCGCCCCGGCGTCACCGCCAAGGACATCATCCTCGCCGTGATCGCCAAGATCGGCACGGGCGGTGGCCAGGGCTACGTCCTGGAATACCGCGGCAGCGCCATCCGCTCTCTCTCCATGGAGGGCCGCATGACGATCTGCAACATGTCGATCGAGGCCGGCGCGCGCGCCGGCATGGTCGCACCCGACCAGACGACCTTCGACTACCTGAAGGGCCGCCCGCACGCGCCGCAGGGCGCCGACTGGGACGAGGCCGTCGCCTACTGGAAGACCCTCGCGACCGACGAGGGAGCGGTCTTCGACGCCGAGGTCGACATCGACGCCGACACTCTCGAGCCGTTCGTCACCTGGGGCACGAACCCCGGCCAGGGCGTCTCGCTGTCGGAATCCGTGCCGGACCCGGCGAAGATCGATGACCCGAACGCGCGCGCGAACGCCGAGCGCGCGCTCGAATACATGGATCTCGCGGCCGGCACGCCCATGAAGGACATCAGGGTGGATGCCGTGTTCATGGGCTCGTGCACGAACAGCCGCATCGAGGACCTGCGCGCCTTCGCCTCCATCATCAGGGGCAAGAAGAAGGCAGACGGCGTGCGGGTCATGGTCGTGCCCGGCTCGGCGCGCGTGCGCATCGAGGCCGAGGCAGAGGGCCTCGACAAGGTGTTCGAGGAGTTCGGGGCCGAGTGGCGCTTCGCCGGCTGCTCGATGTGCCTCGGCATGAACCCCGACCAGCTCGCGCCGGGGGAGCGGTGCGCCTCGACGAGCAACCGCAACTTCGAGGGCCGCCAGGGCAAGGGCGGTCGCACGCACCTGGTGTCGCCGGTGGTCGCCGCGGCGACCGCGATCCGCGGCACGCTGTCGAGTCCGTGGGACCTCGAGCCCGAGGGGAGCAACTGATGGAGAAGCTGTCCGTCGTGACCGGGGTCGCAGCGCCCCTCAAGCGGTCGAACGTCGACACCGACCAGATCATCCCCGCTGTGTTCCTGAAGCGCGTCACCAAGACCGGGTTCGACGACGCCCTGTTCTACTCGTGGCGGCAGGACCCCGACTTCGTGCTCAACCAGGCGCCGTACCAGGGCGCCGAGATCCTCGTCGCCGGGCCCGACTTCGGCACAGGCTCGTCGCGCGAGCACGCCGTGTGGGCGCTGCGCGACTACGGGTTCAAGGTCGTGCTCAGCTCCCGCTTCGGCGACATCTTCCGCGGGAACTCGGGCAAGCAGGGGCTGCTGACCGGCGTGGTCGCCGAGGCCGACATCGAGAGGCTGTGGGCCGTGATCGAGGCAGAGCCCGGCACCCGGCTGACCGTCGATCTCGAGGCGCGCGAGGTACGCGCCGGTGACCTGACCGTCGCATTCGAGATCGACGATTACACTCGGTGGCGCCTCATGGAGGGGCTCGACGACATCGGGCTGACCCTCCGCAACGAGGGCAAGATCACCGAGTTCGAGGGCCGTCGCGAAGCGTGGCGCCCGAAGACACTTCCCGTGAGAGCCGGGTAGCTACCAAAGAACCCCAGGGGGTTACGTGAACACACTCCTCGAAGACGCGCAGGCCGCTGGCGCGAGCGTCGGTCTCACCGCAGACCGCATCACGCTGCAGGGCGGCAAACCGCTCGTCGGCCGCATCGAACTCAAGGGCGCGAAGAACCTCGTCACCAAGGCGATGGTCGCCGCGCTTCTGGGCGAGACGCCCAGCGAACTCCGCAGCGTTCCCGAGATCAGCGACGTCCGCGTCGTGAAGGGCCTGCTCGAGGTCCACGGTGTGAAGGTGTCCAGCGTCGGCGACGACACCCTGCTGCTCGACCCGTCGAACGTCGAGAGCGCGCACTTCGAGGTCATCGACGCGTATGCCGGCTCCAGCCGCATCCCGATCCTGTTCTGCGGCCCGCTGCTGCACCGCCTCGGCGAGGCGTTCATTCCCGACCTGGGCGGCTGCCGCATCGGCGACCGGCCGATCGACTTCCACCTCGACGGCCTGCGCCGCTTCGGCGCCGTGGTCGACAAGCAGCCCCAGGGCATCCGCTTGACGGCCCCGAACGGGCTCAAGGGCGCGAAGATCGAGCTGCCGTACCCGAGCGTGGGCGCGACCGAGCAGGTGCTGCTCACGGCCGTCCGCGCCGAGGGCACGACCGAGCTGCGCAACGCGGCCGTCGAGCCCGAGATCATGGACCTCATCAACATCCTGCAGAAGATGGGCGCCATCATCTCGGTCGACACCGACCGCGTGATCCGCATCGAGGGCGTCGAGCGCCTCGAGGGCTACAAGCACACCGCGCTCTTCGACCGCAACGAGGCCGCGAGCTGGGCGGCCGCCGCGCTCGCGACCAACGGCGACATCTTCGTCGGCGGTGCGCGCCAGTCCGAGATGCTCACGTTCCTCAACGTCTACCGCAAGGTCGGCGGCGCGTTCGAGATCCAGGACGACGGCATCCGCTTCTTCCACCCGGGCGGCAAGCTCAAGCCGGTCATCATCGAGACCGACGTGCACCCCGGATTCATGACCGACTGGCAGCAGCCGCTCGTCGTGGCGCTGACCAAGGCCGAAGGCGTCTCGATCGTCCATGAGACGGTCTACGAGCAGCGCTTCGGCTTCACCGACGCCCTCGTCGACATGGGGGCGCAGATCCAGCTGCACCGCGAGTGCCTCGGCGGCGCGGAGTGCCGCTTCGGCCAGCGCAACTTCAACCACTCCGCCGTCATCGTGGGCCCGACCGAGCTGCACGGAGCCGACGTGGTCGTTCCCGATCTTCGCGGCGGCTTCAGCCACCTGATCGCGGCGCTCTCGGCAGAGGGCACCTCGACCGTCAGCAATGTCGGCATCATCGCCCGCGGGTACGAGAACTTCATCGAGAAGCTGCGCGCCCTCGGCGCCGACTTCGTGCTCGAGGCCTAAGGGGTGGCGCTCAAAGAGACCCATCGGCCGTCGATCTTCTGGCCGATGGCGTGGGTCTGCTTCGGCCTGCTCGGCGCGAGCGTCAAGTTCCGCGTCGCGCACCCCGAGCGGATCCCCGCACGCGGCGCGTACGTCATCGCCCCGAACCACTACAGCGAGATCGACCCGGTCATCGTCGGCATGATGCTCTACCGCGCAGGCCGCATCCCGAGCTTCCTCGCCAAGGCGAGCCTGTTCAGGATCCCGGTCGTCGGGTGGTTCCTGCGCCGCAGCGGCCAGGTGCCCGTCGAACGCACGCCCGCGGCGGCCGCGCGGGCGGCCTCGCCGCTCGCCGGCGCGCGAACACTGGTCGAGAAGCAGCGGATCGTGGTCGTGTACCCCGAGGGCACGCTGACGCGCGAGCCCGACATGTGGCCGATGCGCGGCAAGACCGGCGCGGCGCGTATCGCGCTCGAGCAGGGGATTCCCGTGATCCCGGTCGCCCACTGGGGAACGCAGGCCCTGATGGGCAGGTACGCCAAGAAGGTCAGCCTCTTCCGCCGACATCCGATCGACTTCGCCATCGGCGAGCCCGTCGACCTCTCCGAGTTCGCGGGGAAGCCGATCGACCAGCACGTGCTGGCCGACGCGACCGAGAAGATCATGGCGGCGATCACGGCCCAGCTCGAGACGCTGCGCAACGAGAAGGCGCCCGCGCACCGGTGGGACCCCGCGGCGCGGGGCCAGAGCGAGACCGGCCGCTTTGAGTCCTAGAAGAGCAGAGCACCACCACCGCGTGACCGTGGTGGGTGCGGGCAGCTGGGGCACGGCGTTCGCCAAGGTGCTCGCCGACGGCGGCGCCGAGGTCACGATGTGGGCGCGCCGACCTGAGGTCGCCCGCGAGATCCGTGAGACGCACCGGAACACGCAGTACCTGCGCGGCATCAACCTCCCCCGCACCATCACGGCGACGAGCAGCCTGCGTGACTCGCTGCGCGGCGCGCAGCAGCTGTACCTCGCGGTGCCGAGTCAGACGCTGCGCGACAATCTCGAGGCGCTGAAGCCGATGCTTCCCGCCGACATCCCCGTCGTCAGCCTCATGAAGGGCATCGAGAAGTCGACGAACGAGCGCATGAGCGAGGTCATCGCGAGCGTGCTCGGCCTCGACGAGGAGCGGATCGCCGTGGCATCCGGCCCCAACCTCGCCCTCGAGATCGCGAAGGAGCAGCCGACCGCCGCGGTGGTCAGCTCGGTCAGCCTCGAGACCGCGCAGACGGTCGCGATGGCGGCCACGAACCGCTACTTCCGGTCGTTCGTGAACACCGACGTCGTCGGCACGGAGTTCGGCGGCGTGCTCAAGAACCTCATCGCCGTCGCGATCGGTATCGTCGACGGCGTCGGCTACGGCGAGAACACGAAGGCGTCGATCATCACGCGCGGCCTCGTCGAGATGACCGACTTCGCCGTGGCGCACGGCGGCCACCCCGACACGCTCTCGGGTCTCGCCGGCCTCGGCGACCTGATCGCGACGTGCCAGTCGCCGCTGTCGCGCAACAACACGGCGGGCAGGCTGCTCGGGCAGGGCTATGCGCTGCACGAGGTCGTCCGGCAGATGAACCAGACGGCAGAGGGCCTCGCCTCGGTGGCTCCGATCCTCGCGCTGGCGCGCGCCCGCGGGGTCACGATGCCCATCGTCGAGCAGGTGCACCAGGTGCTGACCGGTACCCTCGATCCGAAGGACATCGCCCCCCACCTCACGACCGACGACACGCCCACGGGCGAAAGGATCACGGATGACCACGAAGCTCGCACTGGCTCTGCTCTTCGGCGGGCGCTCAAGCGAGCATTCGGTCTCGGTGGCGACCGCGGGCGGGGTCCTGGGGGCGCTTGACCCCGAGAAATACGACATCGTCCCGGTCGGCATCACCCGAGATGGGGCCTATGTGCTCGGCTCGACCGACCCGGCCGACTACTTCATGGGCGACGGGCGGATGCCCGAGGTGCACGACGACGGCAGCCGGGTGGCGTGGCCGCGTGACGCGCGCTCACACGAGCTGACCGTCGTCGGCCCCGATGGGGCAGAGCGCAGCGTGCGCGTCGACGTCGTCTTCCCGATCCTGCACGGGCTCTGGGGCGAGGACGGAACGGTGCAGGGCATGCTCGAGCTGGTCGACCTGCCGGTCGTCGGCTCCGGTGTGCTCGCGAGTGCCCTCGGCATGGACAAGCACTTCATGAAGACGGTCTTCGTGCAGGCGGGGCTCCCGGTGACGCCGTGGGCGACGATCTCGCGCCGCCAGTGGGCCGAAGACCGGGCATCCGTTCACGCGGCCGCCGAGGCGCTCGGCTATCCCGTGTTCGTGAAGCCCGCGCGCGCGGGTTCCAGCGTGGGCGTGGGCAAGGCGACGGATGCCGCGAGCCTCGCGGTCGCCGTCGAGGGGGCGCTCGCGGAAGACAGCCGCGCGCTCATCGAGCCGGCGATCGTCGGCCGCGAGATCGAGATCGCGGTTCTCGGCGGCCGAGGCGGCGCGGCGCCGCGCGCCTCGCTCGCGGGCGAGGTGCTGCTCACAGGCCGTGACTTCTACGACTTCGAGGGGAAGTACCTCGGCGGCGACGGCGTCGAGCTGCAGCTGCCGGCCGTGCTCAGCGACGCCGAGCTCGCCGAGATGCAGGGTCTCGCGGTGCGCGCCTTCGAGGCGATCGGCGCCGCTGGGCTGTCGCGCGTCGACTTCTTCCTCACCGACGCCGGCTGGCTGATCAACGAGATCAACACCATGCCGGGGTTCACGCCGATCTCGATGTACCCGAAGTGCTGGGAGGCATCCGGCCTGCCCTACCCGGCGCTCATCGACGAGCTCATCGCGCTCGCCCTCGACGCGCAGGGCTGACTGCGCGCTACTGCACGTCGTCGGCGGCGACGCACTTGTGCTTCGACGCCTGCGGGATGCTCGCGACGGCCTGCGCGAGGTCGGGCAGCACGTTCGCGTCGCTGACGCCGCCCGCACCGTGCTTGATCGTCACCTCGACCGCGGGGGTGCGACCGTAGGTGACATAGGTCAGCACCTTGTCATCGGGGTCGTTCGTGAGCACCCAGTCGACCGAGTCCTGACCGCTCGCGACGGTCACGCACGGCTTCGTGGTGGGGCCGAGCGGCGCGACGCCGCAGCGCAGCTGCACGGTGACGGGGTCGCCCCACGCCCCGGTCGCCTGGGCGTCGGTGTAGTCCTGCTTCTGGCCGGCCACCTCGGCGGGCAGCTCGACCGTGACGCTCGCACAGGCCGCGTCGTTCGCGTGCGGCGCGGACTCCATCGCGACGGTCGGGGTGCACCCCGCGAGCAGGGTCGCGAAGGCGACGGCGGCGAGGGTTGCGGCGGCGACACGGAGGCGGGACATCTCGATCGCAACGCTAGCGTGGTGGCTATGGCGGAAGCTGAGCGGCCCACCCTCGAGGAGCTGGGCGAGATCGCCGTGCTTGCGCGCATCTTCCCGCGACTGCCCGCAGCGGATGCCGCACTCCTCGG
>NZ_JBLRDT010000208.1:0-4357 GCF_057512245.1 Gryllotalpicola sp. CP2-P1 | reverse complement strand
ATTCGGCCGACCGGAATCCGGCCGGATTCGCTCCGGGGCAACTTGTCTATCTTAGCAAGCCCGCGGCTCTCGCACCAAATCGGTGCGGGCTCTTGGAAGCTTGAAGATCATCTCCGCTTGAGGCCGGCGAGCTGAGCAGCTCAGCCGCACCTTTGGGGTGATGAGTATTACTTTAGGAGCCCGGTCGAGAGGGCCACAAATCGCGCCTGCAGCCCGGGCGTGTCGCGCGGATTTGCGCGGAAGCACCCGCCCAGCCGGCCCCTGACGCAGTCAGGCGAGCTCGACCTGCGGCCTAGTCCGACTGCCTGATCGCGGCCTCCAGCCGGGCCACATCGGTTCCATCGTCACGGACCTCGAACTGCCGCCCCTCGACGAGCACCGTCGGCACGTACCGGAGCGGGGTGCCCGTTCGACCGAGCGTGCGGGAGCTCGCGGCGTCGTTGGCGCGCTGGACCCACTCATTCCAGCGCCCGGACTCGACGGCATCCCTGAGCTCGGCCGACAGGCGCACGCCCTGCGCGCTCGCGATCTCGAGCAGCGCGAAGTCAGTGGGCGCAGGACCCGCCGCATCACGCGGCTGCGCTTCGAGGATCGCGCCATAGACCGCGGGGACCCTGTCGACCTGCCCGCTGTCGGCGATCGCGGCCAGCAGGTTCATCGCTCGCGTCGAGAACCCGGTGACGTCACCGTGCTTGCCGCTGACGTAGTTCACCGGGTGCAGCCGGAAGGTGATCTCGTCGTCGGCGATGAGCGCGGCGAGACGCTCGCGGGTGGCCTCGTCGAAGTGGCGGCAATAGGGACAGGCGGCCTCGGTGAACAGATCGACCGCGACCGGCCCGGCACCGAAGGCGAATGCATACGAGTCCGTCCCTCGGGGTGCCTCGGCACGCTGCGCAGCGGGAGCCTGCACGGGTTCGGCCACCGGTGAGGCCTGAGAGCAGCCGCCGATGCCGAGCGCCATCGCGACAAGCACCCCGGCCGCCGCGCAGACCCGACGCCGGCGAGGCGCGTACCGCACAGACATTTGTCGCATACAAGCAGTGTCGGTCGAGAGCCTGCCCGCCGCAATATGACGAAAGGCCCGCCGAGTGGCGGGCCTTTCTGAAGACGCGGTTCGCTTACAGAGCGTTGACGTCGAGCGGGATGCCGGGACCGAAGGTCGTCGAGACGGCGCCCTTCTGGATGTAGCGGCCCTTGGCCGATGCCGGCTTGAGGCGCTGGACCTCATCGACGGCAGCCTTGAAGTTGTCGGCGAGCTGATCGGCGGTGAAGCCGGCCTTGCCCACGACGAAGTGCACGTTGGCGTGCTTGTCGACGCGGAACTCGATCTTGCCGCCCTTGATCTCTTCGACGGCCTTGGCCGGGTTGGGGGTCACGGTTCCGGTCTTCGGGTTCGGCATGAGGCCACGGGGGCCGAGCACCTTGCCCAGGCGACCGACCTTGCCCATGAGCTCGGGGGTCGCGACCGCCGAATCGAACGCCGTGTAACCACCGGCGACCTTCTCGATGAGCTCGTCGCCGCCGACCTCGTCGGCGCCGGCGGCCAGAGCGGCTTCTGCCGCGGGGCCCGTCGCGAAGACGATGACACGTGCCGTCTTGCCCGTGCCGTGCGGCAGGATGACGGTGCCACGCACCATCTGGTCGGCCTTACGAGGGTCGACGCCCAGCTTGAGCGCGACCTCGACGGTCGAGTTGAACTTGGCCGAGCCCGTCTCCTTCGCGAGGTTGACGGCTTCGACCGGCGTGTAGAACTTGCCGGCCTCGATCTTCTCGGCCGCGGCCCGATAGGCCTTGGACTTCTGTGCCATGTCTGGTTCTCCTTGAGAGAGGGTGGTCGTCGCGCCTGGCCGGCGCTGCCACGAAAGTGTGTGAGGGGTTACGCGTCGACGGTGATGCCCATGGAGCGGGCAGTGCCGGCGATGATCTTCTCGGCGGCGTCGAGGTCGTTCGCGTTCAGGTCGACGAGCTTCTCCTGCGCGATGGCACGGACCTGCTCGCGGGTGATCTTGCCCACCTTGTTGGTGTGCGGAACGCCCGAGCCCTTCTGCACGCCGGCGGCCTTCTTGATCAGCTCAGCGGCGGGCGGGGTCTTGAGGACGAACGTGAACGAGCGGTCCTCGTAGACGGTGATCTCGACCGGGATGACGTTGCCGCGCTGCGCCTCGGTGGCGGCGTTGTACGCCTTGCAGAACTCCATGATGTTCACGCCGTGCTGACCCAGCGCGGGGCCGATAGGCGGAGCAGGGTTCGCGGCGCCGGCCTTGATCTGAAGCTTGATCAGACCAGTGACCTTCTTCTTGGGAGCCATTGGTTTCCTTCTTTCTGTTCGAGTGCGCTGGCCATCAGGCGATGGAGCGCGCGCTCTCCCGCGCGGCGGACGCCGGCGGTGGACCGTGGAATCTTAGACGAAGAAGCTGGACGCCTCTTACAGCTTGGTGACCTGGTCGAAGCTGAGCTCGACCGGGGTCTCGCGCTCGAACAGCGAGACGAGCACCGTGAGCTTGCCGCTCTGGGTGTTGATCTCGCTGATGGAGCCGGGCAGGCCCGCGAACGAGCCCTCCTTGATGGTGATCGTCTCGCCGATCTCGAAATCGACCTCGGCGGGGATGGCGCGGGCTGCGGCCTTCTGGCCCTTGGCCCCCGCGCGACCGGCCGGAGCCGCCTCGACCTGGACAAGGCTCTTCAGCATGTCGAACGCCTCGTTGAAGCGCAGCGGCGTCGGGTTGTGCGCGTTGCCGACGAATCCGGTCACACCGGGCGTATGCCGCACGACCGACCAGCTGTCTTCGTTGAGGTCCATGCGAACGAGGACGTAGCCGGGGATGCGCACACGGGTGACCATCTTCCGCTGGCCGTTCTTGATCTCGACCACGTCTTCCATCGGGACCTCGATCTGGAAGATGTAGTCCTGCATGTCCATCGACTGGATGCGGTTCTCGAGGTTCGACTTCACCCGACGCTCGAAGCCGGCGTACGAGTGGATGACGTACCACTTGCCGGGCTTCATGCGCAGCTCGGTCTTGAACGCCTCGTACGGGTCGACCTCGGCCTCGGCCTCGGCTTCCTCGTCGGCGTCCTCAAGCGCGTTGACGACGGCCTCAGCGTCTTCCGAGGTGGGAACCTCGAGAGCCTCGTCGACGACCTCGTCGGCCTCGGGGTCGGAGGCCTCGGCGATCGCATCGAGCACTGCGTCGAGGTCAACGCCGTCGCCGTCAGCACCACTCACGTGCAGGGCACCGTGCTCGGCGGCATCCACATCGGCCTCGTCGACCGCGTTGATGCTGCCCGTCTGCGCCTCGTCGTCTTCAGCCGACTGCTCTGCGGCGGTCGCCCAATCGACGTCTTCGCGCTCACTCTTAGCCACTGCTCACCAATCCATTTCTGTTACTCGGCCTGTACGCACCAGCGACAGACCGTCTGACCCGTGATCAGGAACCGGTACCGGAACCGAAGGCCAGCAGCACGAGCCAGCCGAACAGCTGGTCGAGGCCGAACACCAGCGCCATCATGATGATCACGAAGATCAGCACCACGCCGGTGTAGCTGAACAGCTCGCCCCGCGTCGGGGTGACCACCTTGCGGAGCTCGCCCACGACCTGACGGAAGAACAGAGCGAGGCGCGCGAAGGGGTTGCGGCGCTCAGCGCGCTGTCTCTTCGCAATCGCTACGACGTCCTCGCTGGGCTCGTCGATGACTTTTCGGGCCACTCAGCTCACCTTTCACGGGCCGACACATCAGCGCCGGCTTGCAGGGCGGACAGGACTCGAACCTGCAACCTGCGGTTTTGGAGACCGCTGCTCTACCAATTGAGCCACCGCCCTATGGGCTGAAATCTCTCTTCCAGACCGAGAACGCACGACCGGGATGATCATGAATTCGGGCACGGGAAAGCTTGGCAGATTTCAACTACCTCGGACAGTTTAGGCGAGGCATGAGGGGGGCGCAAAACGACCAGTGCCTCACAGCAGCCTGCGCTCGAGCGCCCACGCCGTCAGCTCGTGCCGCGAAGACAGCTGGAGCTTGCGCAGCACGGCGGAGACGTGGGTCTCGACGGTCTTGATCGAGATGAACAGCTCTGCAGCGACCTCTTTATAGGAGTAGCCCCGAGCGATGAGCCGCATGACCTCGCGCTCGCGCGCGGAGAGCCGGTCGAGCTCTTCGTCGGTCTGCGCCTGCTCGCCGGCTGCGGCGCCGAAGGCGTCGAGCACGAACCCTGCAAGACGCGGGGAGAAGACGGCATCGCCACCGGCGACGGTGACGACCGCGGCACTCACCTCGGCGCCGGAACTGCCCTTCGTGATGTAGCCGCGCGCGCCGGCCCGGATGACGCCGACCACGTCTTCGGCGGAGTCGCTGA
>NZ_JBLRDT010000207.1:0-4397 GCF_057512245.1 Gryllotalpicola sp. CP2-P1 | reverse complement strand
CGGTCAAGTCCCGTGGGGTGGTGTCATTCCTGTTGTTGCCTGTGGTGGGTGATGGTTAGGCGGTGAGGTAGAGCTCGGGGCGTGCGGGTTCGGTGTGTTCGTGGAGGGTGTGGACGAGTTTGCGCATCGAGATGTCGGAGAAGTAGCGGCGTTCCCCGTATTGCCATTCCTCGTGCTGCTCTTGCAGGACCGCGCCGATGAGGCGCGTGACAGCGTCGCGGTCGGGAAAGATCTGCACGACGTCGGCGCGGCGCTTGATCTCGCGGTTGAGGCGCTCGATCGGGTTGTTTGACCAGACTTTCTGCCAGTGCTCGCGGGGCATCGCGGCGAAGCCGGTGAGGTCCGCTTCGGCGGTCTGGAGCATGTCGGCGATCTCGGGGAACGAGGAGCGCAGCGAGTCGGTCACGGCCCGGTACTGGCCGGTGACTGCCTCCGGGGTGGTCTGCGCGAAGATCGTGGTGATCAGCGCGTTCACGGGCTTGGATCGGGCCGAGCCGAGCTTCTGGGTGATGTTGCGTGCGAAGTGCACTCGGCAGCGCTGCCATGAGGCGCCGGGCAGGATCGCCTTGACCGCGGCCTTCAGGCCCGCGTGTGCGTCGGAGGTGACCAGGGCCACGCCGAGCGGGTCGGCGTCGGTCGCGACCTTGAGGCCCCGGTCTCGGAGGGAGCGGAGGAACTCGGTCCAGAAGTCGGTGGTCTCCGCGTCCCCCAGGCTCATGCCGAGGATCTCCCGGCGTCCGTCTCCGGAGACGCCGGTAGCGACCACGAGGGCCTGGGAGACGACCCGGCCGCGGTGGCGCACATCGAGATAGGTGGCGTCCAGGAACAGGTACGGGAACCAGGTGTGGTCGATGCGGCGGTGCAGGAACTCCTGCACCGTCTCGTCGATCTCCTGGCAGATCCGCGAGACAGTCGACCGGCTGATGCCGGTGTCGTTGCCGAGGGCGCGCACCAGCTGATCGACCTTCCGGGTGGACACCCCGTCGATCCACGCCTGGCAGATCACGGCGTAGAGCGCCTTGTCGACCCGCCGGCGGGGGCTGAGCAGCGACGGGAAGAACGACCCTTCCCGCAGCTTCGGGATCGTCAGATCCACCTCCCCTGCCGGGGTCGCGAGCGTCTTGGGCCGGGTGCCGTTGCGGCGGGTGATCCGCTCGGCGGTGCGCTCGTAACGATCGGCGCCGATCTTGGCCGTCGCCTCCGCGTCGATCAGGTCCTGCAGCCCGGCCTGCAGCATCCGCCGGAACACGTCCTGGTGCGCGAGGTCGGGATCAGCGAGGACTTCGCCGATCAAGGCCGAAAGGGCAGACTGGTTGTGGGTCATCGTGGGATCTCTGCTTTGCTTCTTGCCGGAAACAACTGGTCATCCCACGGTGGCCCGTCATCGTCTACAACGACGAGAACCCCCGCGGGAATTGACACCACGCTATGGGACTCGCCCAATGCGACACCTCCCGGCTGGTACCCCGACCCGTGGAACCGCTCCGCCCAGCGCTTCTGGGACGGCGGGCAGTGGACCGATCACGTCGCGCTCGCCGCGGCGCCTGGCGCCCGGCCGCGGCTGCCGGAGGGGGCGCCGGTCTACGGCCCGTGGATCTGGATCCTCGCGCTGCTGCCGCTGCTCGGCGGAATCGCGGTGTGGTTCATCCACATCGACGTCAGCGGCCTCGTCGACCTCATGCGCCGCGTCAGCGAAGAGCAGCAGGCGGGCGGCCCGGTCGTCACGGTGGACCCGGCGTCGATCTACGGCGGCGGCTACTGGGTGTCGGCTGCGGTCGGGTGGGGCGGCTACGCCGCGGCGATCGTGCTCGCCGTCTTCGACGCGCGTCGCCTGCGGCGCATCGGGGTCGAGCGCCCGTTCAGCTGGGGGTGGGCGTTCCTGATGAACATCGTCTATGTCATCGGCCGCAGCGTCGTCGTGCGCAGGGTCGCGTCGCCACGGGGTCTCGCGCCGATCTGGGTGCTGATCGCCGCCTATGTGGTGGCGATCGTGTCGTCTGCCATCTGGCTCGCGTCGTGGGTTGGCCCGCTCATCGAGCAGGCGGGCAACTCGTACCCCACTGCGTGAGGCTCAGTCGTTGTGCAGCAGGATGCCGTCGGCGATGGCCCGCTTGCGCAGCGCGACCTTGGTGCCGACGTCGAAGCCCGCGAGGCGGTACTTCTCACGGATGCGCTTGAGGTAGCTCTTCGCGGTCTCGTCGCTGATGCCGAGCTTGTAGGCGACCGACTTGACCGGCTCGCCCGCGCCGTACAGCGCCATGACGCGGCGCTCCTGGGCGGACAGCTTCGGGCTCGAGCCCTCGGTCTCGTTGAGCAGGACCTCGAGCTCTGCCGACACGAACGACTCGCCGGCCACCGCCGCGCGGATGGCCTCGGCGATCATCGCGGCGTCTTCGCTCTTCACGACGTAGCCGCTGGCGCCCGACGCGAGGGCCTCGCGCACGATGTTGGGGTCGGAGTACGCGCTCATGAGCACGGTGCGCGCCCCCGCCGTCTTCAGAGCTGAGAGCTTCACCGAGACCGGGATGTTGTCTTTGAGGTCGAGGTCGAGCAGGACGACGTCGACGGGGAACGCTGGGCTCGTCAGCAGCTCGGGCCAGGTGGCGACGGCCGCGACCACCTCGATGTCATCGGCGGCGTTGCGGATCCACTCGGTCAGGGCGCCGAGGATCATGCGGTGATCGTCGACGATCGCGATCCGGATGGGTTGGCCTGTCACAGCTCTTCTTCCTCTCGAGGGGGTCATCGATCGGCGACCACGTCAAGTGCGCAATCGACGTCGATTCTCAGAGTAGGCGCCTGGAACGAGTCCGTATAACGGCCCACCCGGCTGATAGCTTGCCATGCCGCCGGGTCGATGCGCCGCTTCGGCACACCGATCAGCTCGAGTGTGATGGCGAGCCGCTGGTTCTGGCCGGCTGCCCCGCTCGACCTGCGCACGGTCACGGTCAGAGACTGCGCGACTCGGTCGCCGTCGCCCGCCAGCATCCACAGCGCGGTCAGGAACCCGTCGCGCTGGTCGGGCGCGAGCCCCGCGGCGAGCCCTTCCGGGTCGTCGATCGTAGACACCGAGCCGAGCACGCTCGACTCGGTGAGCGCGTGGTAGAGCCAGGTCTCGCTCTTGCCCGCGACGAGGTTCATGCGCAGCTGGGTGGCGATCGTCGAGGCCTCTTCCGCGATGGCGTCGGGCAGCGGCAGCGGGGTGCGGCCGCTCGCGACGTCGTCGAGCAGCTTCTCGGCCTGGGCGTCGAGGCGCACCAGCTGCTCCGAGGCGTTCAGGCCGAGGCTCACGCCCGTACCGCCGGTCGTGCCCTTGGCCTGCGACAGGTCGGACTGGAACTCGACCATCTGGCGGAACGACTGCACGATCGCCGTGGCGATGATCGGCGGAATGATCGCGATGGCGATCGACACGACGCCGGGCGCGTAGTCGAAGGCATACGCGGGGCTGACGGTGAAGAGGATGTCGGTGAGCAGCAGGATGCCGAGCGCCGCGGCCGCCATGTTGATGGCGCGGCCCCGCTGGGTCGTCGCGAACATCACGAGCCCCGCGCCCGTCGCCATCGCCGCGGTCGGGAACGGCCCCGTGACGCGATGCGCGACTTCGCCCAGGACGCCGAAGACGTCCAGCACGAGAACCACCCCGAACGCGATGCGCGCGTAGGTGAACCAGCCGTCGGGCAGGCGCACCCGGCGGCTGATGCCGAGCTGGGTGAGGGTGACCACCGCGATGAGGATGACCCAGGCCGCCACATTGAGCGGCAGCATCGCGACCTCGCGCACGTCGATCAGGAAGAAGAGGAAGCACAGCCCGATCACGACGTCGGCGGCGATGTTGAGACCGGATGCCAGCCGGTCGACGCTCGGCTCGGGTTCGACCACCGGCGCCGGCCGCGGGGCGAGGTGACTCACTTCGGAACCTCCAGAACGACGGTCGTGCCGCTGCCGGGGGCGGAGAACAGGCGGGCGTCGCCGCCGACGTCGCGCAGGCGCGCCACGATCGACTCGCTGAACCCGAGCCGCCCCGGCGCGATCTGGTCGATGGAGAATCCGACGCCGTCGTCGGTGACCATCGCGCGCACGCTCTGATCGTCGTCGGTGATCGTCACGTGCGCCTCGCCGACACCCGAGTGGCGGCGCACGTTCTCGAGGCTCTCGGAGAGGGCGAGCAGGAACGCGTCGAGGGTGTCGCTCGGCAGCAGCACCTGGCCCTTGCCGTGCCAGGTCACCTCGAGGCCCATGCGCCGGAAGCGCTGCTTCACCGATTCGAGGGTGTTGCCGAGCGTGGATTCCTCGACCGGCCGCAGCTTGTACTCGCCGCTCGCGGCCGGGTTCGGCGTGAACCCCATGCGCAGCTGGCGCAGCAGCGCGGCATCCTCACCGGCCTGCTCGCGCAG
>NZ_JBLRDT010000206.1:0-4420 GCF_057512245.1 Gryllotalpicola sp. CP2-P1 | reverse complement strand
GCGGCCTGCTCGTCAGCGGCCGGCCTCGACGGCCCGGTCGAGCTCGAGCATCTGGGCGCGCGTGAGGCGGACCACGGCCGCATCCATCAACGTGTCGACCTGCTCGGGCCTGGTCACGCGCACGATCGGCGCGACCACACCGCGCTTGGCGAGCAGCCACGCCAGCTGCGAGGTGGCGGGAGCCACCCCCAGCTCACCGGAGACGCGGTCGAGTGCGAGACCGATGCGGTGCTCGCGGCCGCGCCCCGCGAACACGTCGGCCGCACGCTCCGGGGCGGGAGCAATGACCCGCGCGTTGACCGCCTGGGTCGCCTTCCCGCTACGCGCCCGGCCCGCGAGCACCTTCTGCGGCAGCGAGGGGCTCGCCAGCGCCGACGACACCCTGGTGGCATCGGGCAGAAGCGCGAGCTGCTGAGCCGCGGCGGCCATGCGCAACTCGGCCTCGTGGCTCGTGCGATCGGTGATGCTCCATTCGAGCCGCACGGCCGCAATGGGCGGCAGACCGCCGCCCGCGAGCACCCGCGCCTCGAGGAGCTCTGCGCCGGTCACGCCGCTGGCGCCGAGCCGGCCGACCGTGCCCGCCGTGATGAGCTCGCCGCCCGCGCTGAGCAGCTCACCTGCCGCGATGCCGAGGCCGGCCGCCTCACGGAAGTCGAGCATGAGCAGATCGACGCGGTCGCGCCCGAACCGCGCCAGCGCCGCGTGGACGGCGCGCACCAGCCGGTGCGCGCCGCTGGCCCGGCCGCCGTCGCGCTGCAGGGACGGCGTGAGCATGGTGATGATCTTGTGCGGGCGGTTCGCCGCGAGCCAGCCGCCGACGAGCTCCTGGCTGCGCCCAGAGCCGTCGTCGTCGCCGACGTCGTAGAGGCTGCCGCCGCGTGTCACGAAGCGATGCAGGATGCGCGCGGCGGTCACCTCGTCGACCGTCGCGAGCCGGGCGGTGCCGAGCGTGAGGGGAAAGGCCGAGAGGTCGGTCTCGCCGATGAGCCGCTCGGCGATGATCGGCACGGGGCGCGTGGCCGCCGTGTCGTCTGCCTGGAACAGCGCGTCGGAGTCGGGCTCTGAACGCCCCGCCGCACCGCGCGAGGAATGGCCGAGGTGCTCTCGCGCGGCCACCGGCGAATAGTCGCTCACGCGCACCCCCTTCCCCTCTGGGAAGAGTGCCCCCGCACCGCCCCCATGCGATGAGGTTATGTCACGCCGCCGACATCGGGAGGGCGGAATCGCGCAACCGTTATGAAAAGTTCCCCAGCCGGACAGCGCAGTGTCGCAGCGCAGGGTGAGACGGCGGATGCCTGCCCCGAGAGTCTCGGGGCAGGCATCCGTTCGTCAGTGGATCGACGCGCCTTACTCGGCCGCGGCGGCCGCCTCTGCGGCCGGCGCCTCAGCCTCGGCCTCGGCGACCACCGGGGCGAGCGAGAGCTTGCCGCGGTCGTCGATCTTCGTGATCTCGACGAGGATCTTCTGACCGACGCCGAGCACGTCCTCGACGTTCTCGACGCGCTTGCCGCCGGCGAGCTTGCGCACCTCGGAGATGTGCAGCAGGCCGTCCTTGCCGGGCAGCAGCGAGATGAACGCGCCGAAGGTCGCGATCTTGACGACCGTGCCCAGGAACTGCTCGCCGACCTCGGGGTTGGTCGGGTTCGCGATCGCGTTGACCTGCGCACGCGCGGCCTCAGCGCTCGGCCCGTCGGTCGCGCCGATGTAGACGGTGCCGTCCTCTTCGATCGAGATCTCAGCGCCGGTCTCGTCCTGGATGGCGTTGATCGTCTTGCCCTTCGGGCCGATCAGCTCGCCGATCTTGTCGGTCGGGATCTGCACGCTGATGACGCGCGGAGCGGTCGGAGCCATCTCATCGGGGCCGTCGATCGCCTGGTTGATGACGCCCAGGATCGTGATGCGGGCGTCGTGCGCCTGCTGCAGGGCGCCGGCGAGGACCGACGACGGGATGCCGTCGAGCTTGGTGTCGAGCTGGATCGCGGTGACGAACTCGCTCGTGCCGGCGACCTTGAAGTCCATGTCGCCCAGCGCGTCCTCTGCGCCGAGGATGTCGGTGAGAGCGGCGTACTTCGTCTCGCCGTCGACCGTCTCGGAGATGAGGCCCATCGCGATGCCCGCGACCGGCGCCTTCAGCGGCACGCCCGCGTTGAGCAGCGACAGCGTCGAGGCGCAGACCGAGCCCATCGAGGTCGAGCCGTTCGAGCCGAGCGCCTCGGAGACCTGACGGATCGCGTAGGGGAACTCCTCGCGCGACGGCAGCACCGGGACGAGCGCGCGCTCGGCCAGGAAGCCGTGGCCGATCTCGCGTCGCTTCGGGCTGCCCACGCGGCCGGTCTCGCCGGTCGAGTAGGGCGGGAAGTTGTAGTGGTGCAGGTAGCGCTTGCTCGTGACCGGGGTCAGCGAGTCGATCTGCTGCTCCATCTTCAGCATGTTCAGCGTGGTCACGCCCAGGATCTGGGTCTCGCCGCGCTGGAAGATGGCCGAGCCGTGCACGCGCGGGATGACCTGCACCTCGGCGTCCAGCGGGCGGATGTCGCGCAGGCCGCGGCCGTCGATGCGGACGCCCTCGGAGAGGACGCGCCCGCGCATGACCTTCTTCGAGACCGACTTGTAGGCGGCCGAGACCTCACCGAGGGCCGACTCGGGCAGCTCGCCCGCCTCGACCTTGGCGGCGATGCCCTCCTTGACGCGCGCCTTGAGAGCGTCGTCGGCGTTCTGGCGCTCGATCTTGTCGGCGATCTGGTAGACCGGGCCGAGCTCGGCGAGGGCCAGCGACTCGACGGCCGCATAGGTCTCGGTCGTGTAGGGCAGGAAGACCGGGTAGTCCTGGACCTCCTTGGCGGACTGCGCGGCGAGCTTCGCCTGCGCCTCCACCAGGGTGCGGATGAACGGCTTGGCGGCCTCGAGACCCTGCGCGACGACGTCCTCTGAGGGCTTGGTCGCGCCGGCCTTGATGAGGTCCCAGCTGTGCTCGGTGGCCTCGGCCTCGACCATCATGATCGCGACGTCGTCGTTGCCGGCGGCATCGGTCACGACACGGCCCGCCACGACGATGTCGAACACGGCGTTCTCGAGCTGCGAGTGCTTGGGGAAGGCGACCCACTGGTCGTCGATGAGCGCGAGGCGCACACCGGCGATCGGCCCGCTGAACGGCAGGCCGGAGATCTGGGTCGACGCGGAGGCCGCGTTGATCGCGAGCGCGTCGTAGAACTCGTCGGGCGCGATCGAGAGGACGGTGATGACGATCTGCACCTCGTTGCGCAGCCCGTCGACGAAGGAGGGGCGCAGGGGGCGGTCGATGAGACGGCAGACGAGGATCGCCTCGGTCGAAGGGCGGCCCTCGCGGCGGAAGAACGAGCCGGGGATCTTGCCCGCGGCGTACGAGCGCTCTTCGACGTCGACGGTCAGCGGGAAGAAGTCGAACTGGTCTTTGGGCTGCTTGCTGACGCTCGTGGCGGACAGCAGCATCGTCTCCTCGTCGAGGTAGGCGGCGACGGCGCCCTGCGCCTGCTGCGCGAGGCGGCCGGTCTCGAACCGGACGACGCGCTTGCCGAACTTGCCGTTGTCGAGAACGGCTTCGGCGAACTTGATTTCGGGACCTTCCATTGAGGTCGTACTCCTTTGAGTTTTCCGCGCCGCCGTGTTGCGGACGCGGGCGTACACGAGGAGCAGGGATCGGACAGGAGTGAGCGCGGGGCTGTGTTCCTCACACCCGTGCTGGCCACCAGTAGAAGAGCGCGGATGCCTCGCCAGCGCGCGAGATCTCCGAAATCCACCACCGAGGACCAGCTTCCTGTCGGCCTGCCCCTACACGCGGGATCCTATCAGGAGGGCCGAATCAGACGCCGGGAAGGGCGAGCACCGCGCGCGCCGCCGCGGCGAGCTCGACGCCGTAGCCGCGACCGTAGCCGGCCGCGTGCACCGCCAGCGGGTGCAGCTGGTGCACGGGAATCCGATCGCGCCAGCCCGCGCGCAGCGGGTGGACGGACTCGTAGCCCGCGACGATCTCGCCGAGGTGCGGCGCGCCGAACAGGGCGAGCATGGCGAGGTCGGTCTCGCGGTGGCCGCCGTGGGCGGCAGGGTCGATCAGCACTCCGCCGGCGTCATCCCACAGCAGGTTGCCGTTCCACAGATCGCCGTGGATGCGCGCGGGCGCCTCGTCGTCGTCGAACGCTCCGCTCGCCACCCGCTCGCAGGCCTCGCGGATGCCGCGGGCTTCGGCGGCCGTGACGCTGCCGGCTTCCTCGGCGAGGTCGAGGAACGGCCGGACACGCTCGCGTGCGTAGAAACCGCCCCAGCTCGACTCGCGCGCATAGAGCTGCGGCCGCCGGCCGATGAACCCCGGGCCGTCCCATCCGCGCGGGGGCGCCCCGAAGGCATCCGCCCCCGCATCGTGCGTGCGCGCGAGCGCCGCGCCGAA
>NZ_JBLRDT010000205.1:0-4447 GCF_057512245.1 Gryllotalpicola sp. CP2-P1 | reverse complement strand
GGCCCGCCGAGATCGGATTCCCGCTCGCCGCGCGACCGTAGCCGAGGCATCCGCCCGTCTCATCGACCACGACGCAGCGCGTGCTGGTCCCGCCCGCGTCGACCGCGAGATGAAGTGTCATCGTGCGCCCATCTGCCGCGAGTCGCGGCGCAGTATCCGTTACTTACTCGTGACTTCCGATGATTGCCGCCGTAACAAGCCCGCGAATAGTTTTCATGGCAACACGTCAAAGGTGACATGGATTTTCAGTGACGGGATGTCAATGACGGAACTCGCGGCACCATCGAAGCACAGCACGGACGGATTCGGCGTGAGCAGCCGCATCCTGGCCGCGCTGCCCGAGATGTCCGCGGCGATGGCGAAGATCGGGGCGCTGCTGCTGGAGAACCCGGCCGCGCCGCTCGAGCTCTCGATCACCGAGCTCGCCGAGCGCGCGGGCACGTCGCCGGCCACCGTCACCCGCTTCTGCCGGCTGATCGGCTACGCCGGCTACCCGCCCCTGCGCGTCGGAGCGGCCGCCGACCTCGGCCGCTCGAGCGCCGCCACCTGGCAGGCCGACATTGGCCGCGCGTTCGACCCCGCCGACAGCGCAACCGAGGTGCTGACGGCGCTCGTCAGCTCGCACACCGCCGCTCTGCAGTCCACGGCGGCCCAGCTCGACCAGGCGGCCGCCGAGCAGGCGGCGGTCGCGATCGCGCGCAGCGAGCACGTCGACATCTACGGCATCGGCGGCAGCGCGGGACTCGCGACCGAGCTGCAGGCCCGGCTCTACCGCGTCGGCCTCAACGCGCACGTGTGGAGCGAAGTGCACGAGGGGCTGACGAGCGCCGCCATCCAAGGGCCGGGAACCGTCGCGATCGGGATCTCGAACACCGGTCGCACCGCCGAGACGATCGAGATGCTCGAGCTCGCACGCTCGACCGGCGCGCTCGCCGTCGCGATCACGGGCAGCCCCGATTCGCCGCTCGCGGCGATCGCCGACCACCACCTCACCGCCTACGCGCCCGATGCCTACCTGCAGCCCGACGACCTGTCGGCCAAGCACGCCCAGCTGCTCACGATCGATCTGCTCTACCTGCTCGTGGCCCAGCAGGACTTTAGCCGTACCACCGCGATGCTCGCGGCCTCAGCCGCCGCCGTCGCTCCGCACCGACGCACCCTGCGCACGAAAGGAACCACCAGGTCGTGACCGAGCCCACCACCGAATCCCCGACGAATGCCCGGGCGGATGCCCCGACCGACGCCGCCGCCGAGCTGGCGGCCGGCTTCCACCGGCAGGTCAGCGAGCGCATCGACGCGCTGGCCGCCTCGGCCGCGGCCGGCGCCCTCGACCCCGCGATCGCGCTGCTCGCGGCCTCGCTGCAGAACGGGGGCGTGCTGCAGGCATTCGGAACCGGCCACTCGCAGGCCTTCGCGATGGAGATCGCCGGCCGCGCCGGCGGCCTGATCCCGACGCACTCGCTCGCGCTGCGCGATCTCGTGCTGCGGGGGAAGCGCCCTCTCGAGGCGCTGCAGGGGGGAACGATCGAGCGCGACGACAGCGTCGTCGACGACCTCTGGTCGCTCTACGACTTCAGGCCGGCCGATGTCTTCCTGATCGCGTCGAACTCTGGGGTGAACGGCTCGATCGTCGGCCTCGCGCTCAAGGCGAAGGAGGAGGGGCACGCGGTGATCGCCGTTACGAGCCTGCAGCACACGAACGCCGTCACGCCGAAGCACCCGAGCGGCAAGCGCCTCTCCGAGGTGGCCGACGTCGTCATCGACAACCTCGCGCCCTACGGCGACACCACCCTCGAGCTGCCGGGTGGCCTCGGCGTCGGCGCGGTCTCGTCCATCACCGCCGCCTACATCGCGCAGCTGCTGACGATCGGCGCGGCCGCCCGTGTCCAGGCGGCGGGCGAGGTCCCCCCGCTCTTCATCTCCGCCAATATCCCCGAGGGCGACGAGCACAACCACGCCCTGCAGGAAAGGTACGGCGACCGAATCGGCCACCTCGCCTGACCACCGGGGCGCCCTTCCCGCGGGCGCCCGCCCACCCATCGATGACACCCACGCACACCCATCAACCAAGAGTGAAAGGCAGGCAATCATGTCTGAAGAACAAGGCCGCCTGAATCGCCGCACGTTCGTTCGCGGCGCCCTGGCCACCGCTGTGTTCCTGCCGCTGGCCGGAACCCTCGCCTCCTGCGCCGCGCCGAGCGGCGGCGGAGACACCGCGAAGTCCGGCAGCAAGTCGGCGAAGAATCCGTTCGGCCTCGCCGACACCGCGTCGATCGAAGCGGTCATCTTCAACGGCGGCTACGGCTACGACTACGTGCAGTTCGCCGCAGACCAGGTCAAGAAGAAGTTCTCGAAGACCACCATCAAGGTGAGCCCGTCGACGCAGATCGCCCAGCAGCTGCAGCCGCGCTTCGTCGGCGGCAACCCGCCGGACCTCATCGACAACTCGGGTGCGAACAACATCGGCTTCAACACGATCGCCGACCAGCTCTCGACGCTCGACGACGTCTTCGAGGCCGAGAACTACGAGGGCACCAAGATCGCCGACACCCTCTACCCCGCGGTCAAGGCGCCTGGCACCTTCTCGGGCAAGTTCGTCGCCCTGAACTACGTGATGACCGTCTACGGCATGTGGTACTCGGCCTCGCTGTATGAGGAGAACGGCTGGGAGCCGCCGAAGACCTGGGACGACGCGCTCGACCTCGGCGCGAAGGCCAAGGCCGCGGGCAAGTACCTCTTCGTCTGGGGCAAGGAGGCCGCGACCTACTACCTCACGATGGCGCTCGACTCGGCCATCAAGGAGGGCGGCGACCAGGTGCGCCTCGACCTCGAGAACCTGAAGCCGAAGGCGTGGTCGGCGCCCGAGATCCAGAGCGTGTTCAAGGCGCTCGAGACGGCGGTCAAGAGCGGCTACTTCGTTCCGGGCGGCGCGGGCACGCAGTTCACCGCTGCGCAGGCCAAGTGGAGCAACGACCAGCAGGCGATCCTCTACCCGTCGGGCGGCTGGATCGAGAACGAGATGAAGAAGGCCACCAAGGACGGCTTCAAGATGACCGGCGCCCCGACGCCGACCGTCTCGAGCAGCCCGAAGCTGCCCTATGAGGCGCTGCGCTCGGCGGCGGGCGAGCCGTTCATCGTTCCGAAGCAGGGCAAGAGCCCGGCCGGCGGCAAGGAGATCCTGCGCGCCATGCTCTCGAAGGAGGCGGCCACCAACTTCTCGAAGACCCGCCTCGCACCGACGATCGTCAAGGGCCTCGTGCCCGACGACGGCTTCGGCTCGACCGCCCTCGTCTCGCAGACGAAGATGCTGGATGCCGCAGGCGACAACGTCTTCAACTACCAGTTCCTCGACTACTACGGCATGAACCAGGACCAGCTGGTGGTCTGGAACTCGTTCCTGTCAGGGCAGACCGACACGGCGGGCCTGACCAAGGGCATGCAGGACATCAGCGACAAGGTCGCCGCCGACTCCTCCGTCCCCAAGCTGAAGGTGACGAACTGAGTATGACGAGCACGACGACGACGCCGGGCGGCGGGGCGACCGCCGCCGCCCGGCGTCGCCGGCCTCGGCCGAGCTGGAACCGGATCAGCTTCATGCTGGTCTTCCTCGTGCTGCCTCTGGCGATCTTCGTGATCTTCGTGGTCTCGCCGTTCGTCCAGGCGCTGTACTACTCGCTGACCGACTGGACCGGCTTCTCGCCCAACATGAACTTCGTCGGGCTCTCGAACTTCGTGAAGCTCTTCCACGACACGACCTTCCTCAAGGCGCTGCGCAACAACGCGCTCCTCGCGCTCGTCGTGCCGTTCGTGACGATCGTGGTGGCGCTCGTCATCGCCATCGTCGTCACGGTGGGCGGCCCCAGCCGGGGCACCATCCGCGGCATCCGCGGCGCAGGGTTCTACCGCGTCGTCTCGTTCTTCCCCTACTGCGTTCCCGCGATCGTGATCGGCCTCATCTGGGCGCAGGTCTACGACCCGGCGGCCGGCCTGCTGAACGGATTCCTGACCGGCATCGGCCTCTCGGGGTTCGAGAACTTCGCGTGGCTCGGCGTCGTCGCGACCGCCATGCCCGCCTCGATGTGGGTCATCATCTGGAGCTTCATCGGCTTCTACACCGTGCTCTTCGTCGCCGCGATCAAGGGCGTGCCGTCTGAGCTGCTCGAGGCGGCCCGCATCGACGGCGCCGGCCGTTTCCGCACGGCGATCTCGGTGACCGTGCCGATGATCCGCGACAACGTGCAGACCGCCTATATCTACCTCGGCATCGCCGCGCTCGACGCCTTCGTCTACATGCAGGCGATGAACCCGGGCGGCGGCCCCGACAACACCACTCTCACCATGAGCCAGGAGCTCTTCACCGTCGCCTTCCGCAAGGGGCAGTTCGGCTACGCCACCGCCATGGGCGTCGTGCTCGCGGCCGTGACGCTGCTGTTCGCGGCGCTCGTGT
>NZ_JBLRDT010000204.1:0-4451 GCF_057512245.1 Gryllotalpicola sp. CP2-P1 | reverse complement strand
GCTCGCCGTGCACATCTGTCGGCGGCGGACGCAAAGGTCAGATGAGCCGGCGACGAATCGGCCGTAGTCCGCACTCGCGCAGGATCCGGTCGAGGTCGATCGGATGCCTCACCTCCGGCCACCCCCACCGGCCGAAGTCGTTGTCCTGTCGCCTCAAGATGTCTTCGCGGCGCTTCTCTTTGAGCACGGCCTCCCCCGGAGTCATGCCCCCGAGGTATTCGGGCTTCACGTACTTCCCCCCTCCGTCGAATTCGCCGATCAGCGGCCGCGGCATTCCCGGGCCGCGCCGCCACTTGAAGTCGACATCGAAATAGCCCTCGGCGTGGAAGTGGCGCACCTGCAGGTCCGGCACCTCATAGCCCAGCTGATAGATCGTGACGCGGCTGGCCGATTCCCCGGCGTTGGCCGCTCGGCCGTCGGCGAACTCGACGGCGAACTCCGCTCGAGCGAGCCCCCAGTCGCCGTGGCGCGAGAGCACCTCAGCCACGTCCGACTTCGAGAGCCTCACGAGCGACCGCGCGGTCGGGCGCAGGGCCGCGTCAAGAGCGACGACCGTCGACATGAAGTCCCCAGACCGCGCGAGATCCGCGATCGTTCGCGCCGGCGTCGTCACAAAGAACGGCCCCCAGGGCATGATCTCCTCCGGCAGATAGCCGGTGCGGTGCACACGAACGCCGTGCTTACTGCGTCGTGCGCTCGTGGCCGGCTCAAGAACGTCGACCGATCGGCCCCACGCAGCGACGGTCGGCAAACCGAGAATGGCGAGCGCGCTGCGGTGCGAGAACACGACAGGAGCCGATCGACGTGTCAGCCCGACGGCGGAGATGAGGTCGAGGTAGCGCCGACGGCTTTCCAGATAGCGCTGGTCACCCTCGATCGTCGCGAGCGGCGGAAGCACCGGCCGCAGCACTCCGACGCGCAGAGCTTCCAACTCGCCCCTCGCCCGACGGCGCTCAAACGCCCGCACCGCGTCGCCGTGCGAGCTGTCTCGGAAAGCGAGACGCAACCGGGTGAAGTCAGGAGGTTCGAGTTCCATGCACGCATTGCTAGCCCAGGCAATCGGGGCGCCGTCGCCTCGTTACGCGGATCCGTGGACTACTCACGCATGTCGAGCGCTGTGCTGGGGAAGCCGCACCGCCGCGGCGCTCAGTTCTCTTGCGTCCCCGGTCTGTTGCGTCCCGTCTTCTTCGTCCGGTCTTTTGCGTCCCCGGCCGACAGAAGTGACTCACCCGGAGGGCGCACCTGTCGGCCCGGGACGCAAAACCCTGCCGGCGAACGGGGACGCAGACCGTGCTGGGCGGCGGGACGCAGACCGTGCCGGGGAGAACGGGACGCAGGCCGTGCCGCGGAACGGGAACGGGAACGGAAACGGGAACGGGAACGGGAAGGGTTACGCGCGCGAGGGAGCGGACTCGACCGCCGCGATCAGCCCGTGCAGGGTGTCGCGCAGCGTCGCAAGCTCTGCGACGTCCATGCCGAGCAGTCGCATCACGGCGGGCGGCACCTCGAGGGCCTGGGCACGCAGTGCACGCCCGGCATCCGTCAGCTCGACCCGCAGTGCGCGCTCGTCTTCGGGCGAGCGGCTCCGCCGCACGTAGCCGAGCGCCTCGAGGCGCTTGAGCAGCGGAGAGAGCGTCGCCGGCTCGAGGCGCAGAGCATCGCCCAGCGCACGCACCGAGTGCGGCCCGCGTTCCCACAGGGCGAGCATCACGAGGTATTGCGGATGCGTGAGCCCCATCGGCTCGAGCAGCGGCCGATACATCCCGATCACACTGCGCGAGGCCACGGCCAGCGCGAAGCACACCTGGTTCTCGAGCGCGAGCAGGTCTTCCGACGAAGTGGCGCGAGGGGCGGCATCCGACATATGATCAGTGTACAAACGATTAGTGCACTAACGAAAGCGGGCGCGTGGTGGCCGAGGCCAAGGGGTTCTGGAGCTTCTATCAGAAGGCGAATCGGGTCGTGCGCACGTTCACGGGCCCTGCACAGATCGGCGCCGGCCACCCGGAAGCACCGGAGGTGCGCAACGCGTCCGCCCCGTGCCCGATCTGCGGGCACCCGATGACCGAGCACGAGGTGCTGCGGGCCGCCGATCAGCGCGAGCCGACGCGGCTCGTGTGCCCGACCGCCTGAGCGCAGCCGGCCCGCGCACTGCGAGCCTGCGCACCGCCTGCCTCAGCGCCCCCGGTCACCACTTCTCGTGGATCGCCGCCCGGAAGTAGCGGTCGTAGATGTCGCGCACGCGCGCATTGAACTCGGGCCCGAGCTCGGGAACCGATGAGGCGGCGGCATTGCTGAGCGCCTGGTCGGCGTTGCGAGCGCCGGGGATGACCGTCGAGACGGCCGGCTGCTGGGTCACCCAGGCGAGTGCGGCCTTCGCGGGCGTGAGCAGAGCATGGTTGTCGATCTTCCACTCCTCGCGCAGCTGGGCCACGGCGTCGGAGAACTCCTGCGCGGCGGCGACGCCCGTCTCGAAGTCGACGCCCGAGAACGTCTCGCCCACGTCGAATGCGTCGCCGTGCCGGTTGTAGTTGCGGTGGTCGCTCTCGGGGAAGGTTGTGTCCTTCGTGTAGCGACCCGAGAGCAGCCCAGAGGCGAGCGGCACCCGCGCGATAATGCCGACGCCGGCCTCGCGTGCCGCGGGCAGCACCTCGTCGAGCGGCTTGAGGCGGAACGCATTGAGGATGATCTGCACGGTCGCGACGTTCGGCCGCGCGATGGCGGTGAGCGCCTCCGCCGCGGTCTCGACGCTGACACCGTAGTTCGCGATGACGCCCTCGTCGACCAGCTGGTCGAGGGCGTCGAAGACCTCGTCGTTCGAATAGACGGGGCTCGGCGGGCAGTGCAGCTGCACCAGGTCGATCGTGTCGACGCGCAGGTTCGCGCGCGAGCGGTCGAGCCAGGTGCGGAAGTTCGCGAGGGTGTAGTTCTCGGGCACCTGGTCGACGCGGCGACCCATCTTCGTCGCGACCGTGAGCGGGGCATCCGGATGCGCCGCCTTGAATCGCCCGACGAGAGACTCGCTGCGCCCGTCGCCGTAGACGTCGGCCGTGTCGAAGAACGTGACGCCGGCCTCGGCGGATGCCTCGAGCACGGCGAGCGCGTCGACTTCGCTGACGTTCCCCCAGTCGCCCCCGAGCTGCCACGTACCGAGTCCGATGACGGAGACTTCGCGCCCCGTCCTGCCGAGCGTCCGTTGCTGCATGGGTTCCACTCTAAGTGGGTCGCCACGCATGTCGGATGCCGGGAATATGCTCACGCCGTGGCTGAATCGATCCCGGGCGTCTCCGTTCTCTCCGATGAGCTCCTCGCGCGCATCCGGTCGCGCGCCGCCCGATACGACCGCGACAACGGGTTCTTCGACGAGGATCTCGCCGAGCTGGCCGCCGCGGGCTACCTGAAGGCCTTCGTGCCCGCGGGCTACGGCGGCCTCGGAATGACGCTCGCCGAGGTGGCACGCGAGCAGCAGCGGCTCGCGGGCGCGGCCCCCGCGACCGCGCTCGCCGTGAACATGCACCTCGTGTGGACCGGCGTGGCCAAGGTGCTGCGCGATCGCGGCGACGACTCCCTCGACTTCGTGCTGCGCGAGGCGGGGGCGGGCGAGCTGTTCGGCTTCGGCATCAGCGAGGCGGGCAACGACCTCGTGCTCTTCGGCTCGACGACCGAGGCCGCTCCGGAGCCGGGCGGCGGCTACCGCTTCACGGGCACCAAGATCTTCACCTCGCTCTCGCCCGCATGGACCCGGCTCGGCGTGACCGGCCTCGACACGGCGAGTGCCGACGGCCCCCGCGTCGTCTACGGCTTCATCACCCGCGACGCGGTCGCCGACGGCAGTGTCGAGATCAAGGACGACTGGGACACCGTCGGCATGCGCGCCTCGCAGTCGCGCACGACCGTCTTGAAGGGGGCGTATGCCCCGGCCGAGCGCATCGTGCGCCGACTCGCCCCCGGCCCGAACCCCGACAGCCTCGTGTTCGGCATCTTCGCGAACTTCGAGGTGCTGCTCGCCTCGGTCTACACGGGCATCGGCCAGCGCGCGCTCGACATCGCCGTCGAGACGGTGCAGCGGCGCACCTCGCTCAAGACCGGCAAGCCCTACGCCCACGACCCCGACATCCGCTTCCGACTCGCGTCCGCGGCGATCCAGCAGGACGCGCTCGCTCCGCAGATCCAGGCCGTCGCAAGCGACGTCGACGGCCTCGTGAACCACGGCGGCCAGTGGTTCCCGAAGCTCGTCGGCGTGAAGATCCGCGCGACCGAGACCGCACGCGAGGTGGTCGACAAGGCGATTCGCGTCTCGGGCGGCTCGTCGTACTTCACCTCGTCCGAGCTCGGGCGACTCTACCGCGATGTGCTCGCGGGAATCTTCCACCCCTCCGACGACGAGTCGGCGCACAGCACCGTCGCGAACGCGCTCTTGGGGCCCGCCGAGTAGCGGCCCGGCTCGCCGG
>NZ_JBLRDT010000203.1:0-4566 GCF_057512245.1 Gryllotalpicola sp. CP2-P1 | reverse complement strand
CCCTCGGGCACATCGCGGCACTCACGGAAGGCGTCTCGCGCGCGGCGACGATCCAGCGCACGCTGCTACCGGTCATGCTGCAGTGGTTCGCCGACGGCGCCGACCCCGACTACGGCCTGCTCACGTTCCGCCGCCTCGCCGACGACCTCGGCGATCATCACTGGTTCCTGCGCATGCTGCGCGACACCTCCGGCGCCGCGCACCGGCTGACGCGGCTGCTGTCGGGCTCGCGGTATGTGGGCGAGCTGCTCGGCGCTCTGCCCGAGGCGGTCGCGTGGCTCGATGACGACGACGACCTGCGGCCACGCCCGCGCGCCGTGCTGGAGGACGAGCGCGACGCCGTCCTCGCGCGTCACTCCGATGCGGAGTCCGTCGCCGCCGCGATGATCTCGGCGCGTCGGCGGGGCGTGCTGCGACTCGCGATCGGCGGCATCCTGGGTGTCGTCTCGATCGACGAGGTCGCACGTGGGCTGAGCGATATCACCGATGTGTATCTGCAGTGCCTGCTCGCCGCCGTGCGCCGCGAGCACTCCGACGCCGAACCCGACGGCTTCGAGTTCGCGATCATCGCGATGGGCCGCTTCGGCGGCCGCGAGCTCGGCTTCGGCTCGGACGCCGACGTCATGTACGTCTATCGCGCGCCCCGTGGCGACTCGGCCGCAGGCACGGCCGCGAGCAGCGCGGCCCTGCGCATCGCCGCCGAGCTGAAGAGGCTCAGCGACGACCCCCGGCTGCCCCTCGACCTCGACCTCGACCTTCGCCCCGAGGGTCGCAACGGGCCGGTCGCACGCTCGCTCGAGGCATACGCCGCCTACTATGCCCGGTGGTCGCTCACCTGGGAGGCACAGGCGCTGCTGCGCGCCCGCGGCGCCGCCGGCGACACGACGCTCATCGCCGACTTCGAACAGCTGGCCGACCGCACGCGGTACCCGGCGTCGATCGGCGCGACCGAGATCCGCGAGGTGCGACGCATCAAGGCCCGCGTCGAGTCCGAGCGGCTCCCGCAGGGCGCAGACCCGACGCGCCACCTCAAGCTCGGCCGGGGGTCCCTCTCGGACGTCGAGTGGTACGTGCAGCTGATCCAGCTGCAGCACGCCGCCCGCGTGCCCGCATTGCGCACGACCTCGACGCTGGGCGCGCTGAGTGCCGCCGTCGACGCGGGGCTCGTCGACGAATCGGATGCCGAGCGCCTGCGCGCCGCCTGGGTTTTCGCCTCCCGCGCGCGCAGCGCCATGACCCTCTGGACAGCGCGGACGTCCGACGTGCTGCCCTCCGATCGAGCGCAGCTCGACGGTGTCGCACGCCTGCTGGGCTTCCCGCCGCGCTCCGCGAGCCGCTTTGAAGAGGAATACCTCGCCGTCACCCGGCGCGCCCGCGCGGTGTTCGAGCGCGGCTTCTACGGCATGACGTCCTGACACGGGAAAGGGGCCCCTGCCGAAGCAGAGGCCCCTTTCGCGACTCCGTCAGAAATCAGACGCCGTAGTAGAGCTCGTACTCGAACGGGTGCGGGCGCTGAGCGAGGGGCTTGAGCTCCTTCTCGCGCTTGTACTCGATCCAGGTCTCGATGAGCTCCTCGGTGAACACGCCGCCCTTGGTGAGGAAGTCGTGGTCGGCCTCGAGCGCGTCGAGCACCTTGTCGAGCGAGCCGGGAACCTGCGGAATGAGCTTGGCCTCCTCGGGGGGCAGCTCGTAGAGGTCCTTGTCGACCGGCTCGTGCGGCTCGATGCGGTTCTGGATTCCGTCGAGGCCCGCCATGAGCTGGGCGGCGAAGGCGAGGTACGGGTTGCCCGAGGCGTCGGGCGCGCGGAACTCGATGCGCTTGGCCTTGGGGTTCGTGCCCGTGATCGGGATGCGGATGGCCGCCGAGCGGTTGCCCGCCGAGTAGACCAGGTTGACGGGGGCCTCGAAGCCGGGGACCAGGCGGTGGTAGGAGTTCACCGTCGGGTTCGTGAAGGCGAGGATCGCCGGGGCGTGGGCGAGCAGGCCGCCGATGTACCAGCGGGCGATGTCGGACAGGCCGCCGTAGCCGGCCTCGTCGTAGAACAGCGGCTGCCCGCCGTTCCAGAGCGACTGGTGGGTGTGCATGCCCGAGCCGTTGTCGCCGAAGAGCGGCTTCGGCATGAAGGTCGCCGTCTTGCCCCACAGCTCTGCCGTGTTCTTGACGATGTACTTGAACTTCAGGATGTCGTCGGCCGCGTGCACCATCGTGTCGAAGCGGTAGTTGATCTCGGCCTGGCCACCGGTGCCGACCTCGTGGTGCGCACGCTCGAGGACGAGGCCCGCGTCGATCAGCTTGAGCGAGATGTCGTCGCGCAGGTCGGCCTGCTTGTCGACGGGGGAGACGGGGAAATAGCCGCCCTTGTAGGGCGTCTTGTTGCCCAGGTTGCCGCCCTCTTCGACGCGGCCCGAGTTCCAGGCGCCCTCTTCGGAGTCGACGTGGAAGAAGGAGCCGTTCTGCTTCACCTCGTAGCGCACGTCGTCGAAGATGTAGAACTCGGCCTCTGGGGCGAAGAACGCGGTGTCGGCGATGCCCGTCGACGCGAGGTACTTCTCAGCCTTCTTGGCGACCTGGCGCGGGTCCTTGGAGTAGATCTCGCCGTTGCGCGGGTTGTAGATGTCGAAGACGAGGATCAGCGTCTTCTCAGCGCGGAACGGGTCGACGTAGGCGGTCGTCACGTCGGGGATCAGCTGCATGTCGGACTCGTGGATGTTCGCGAACCCGCGAATCGATGAGCCGTCGAACAGCTGGCCGACGGTGAAGAACTCCTCGTCGACGGTTGATGCGGGGATGTTGAAGTGCTGCTGCACACCGGGGAGGTCGGTGAAGCGAATATCAAGGAATTTGACGTCTTCGTCCTTGATGAACTTCAGCACCTCGGATGAGTCCTTGAACATTCAAGCTCCAAAAGGCTGACGGGATAGGCGCGGGCGCTACCTGCTTGCAGGGTATGGTCAGGCCGTTTCTCTGCAGTAAAGCAATTGTTTCGGGCCTGTTACGTGGCAGGCTATCAGCCGCGAGTTCCTAGGATTGACGGGTGAGCGAGCGAGTTGCGGATGCTGCACCGAGCAACTTTCCAGGGGAACGTCTCGGCCTTCCCGAGGATGGCAGAGGGTCGGTCGGGCGGATGGGGCGGCGTGTGCTCGGCCTCGTCATCGACTGGGCGATCGCGATGGCGATCTCGTGGCTCATCACCCGCCACTACGGCGGCTGGACCGTCTACCCCGTCTTCGCCGCGCTGCAGATCCTCGCGATCTGGGCGCTCGGCGGCTCGATCGGCCATCGCATCGCCGGGCTGCGCCTCTCGGCCCTGCCCGGCTCGCAGCCGGCGCTGTGGCGGCCCGTCGTGCGCAGCGTTCTGCTGATGATCGTGATTCCGGCGCTCGTGTGGGACTCCGATCACCGGGGCTTCCACGACAAGATCGCCGGAACCGTGCTCGTCCGCGCGTAGGCCGCGCAGAAGAACTGCCCCGCCGAAGCGGGGCCGTTCGCAGGTGGTGGCTAGCTGTAGTTCCTCGGCAGGTTGTGAACGTGGGTTGATGTAGCGAAGACCTCCGGGACGATGTGGGTTACCACACTCACTTCGTTCACCGGAGGTCTTCGTGACTCACGCTAATGCTCATCTGACTCCGAGGGGCCGGCTGATGCTGGCGCGCTCGATCGTCGAGCAGGGCTGGTCCTGTCGGCGTGCGGCTGAGCGGTTCCAGTGCTCGCCGGCTACGGCGAAGAAGTGGGCGGACCGGTTGCGCGCGGGCCTGCCGATGACCGACCGCAGCTCCCGCCCGCACTCAAGCCCGAACCGCACAAGTCAGCGCACCGAGCGGCGCATCGTCGCGCTGCGGTTCATCCGCCGCTGGGGCCCGCACCGCATCGCCTTCCACCTGCACCTGGCCCGCGCCACCGTCGAGCGCGTGCTGAAGCGGTACCGGATGCCGGCGCTTGCACACGTGGATCAGAACACCGGCCTGCCGGTCCGGAAACCGAAGCCGATCAGGTACGAGCGGCAGAAGCCGGGCGAGCTGGTGCACATGGACATCAAGAAGCTCGGCCGCATTCCCGACGGCGGCGGCCACCGGGTGCACGGCCGCACGATCGGCAATCACAACAACAAGAAGGCCGGACGCGGCTACGCGTTCCTGCACCACGTCATCGACGACCACTCGAGACTCGCGTACTCCGAGATCCTCGCCGACGAGCGCAAAGAGACCGTGGTCGCGTTCTGGCAGCGCGCGAAAGCGTTCTTCGCCGACGCCGGAATCACGATCGAGCGCGTCATGACCGACAACGGCTCGGCCTACCGCTCCCGACTGCTGGCAAAAGAGCTCGGGACGATCAAGCACAAGTTCACAAAGCCCTACCGACCCCAGACCAACGGCAAAGTCGAACGGTTCAACCGCACGCTCGCCGCCGAGTGGGCCTACGCCAAGCCGTACGCGTCAGAGGAAGCCCGAGCCGCCGACTACCAGGCCTGGATCCATCACTACAATCACCACAGACCCCACACCAGCATCGGCGGCAAGACCCCGTCAGAACGCGTTCACAACCTCACGAGGAACTACAGCTAGCGC
>NZ_JBLRDT010000202.1:0-4615 GCF_057512245.1 Gryllotalpicola sp. CP2-P1 | reverse complement strand
CTACGGAGTGGTGACGCGCGGGTCGGTGCAGAACGAGGGCCAGCCCGGCGGCTTCGCGCTCGCCTACCGCGTGCTGGCCGAGTTCGAGCAGACGGGCCACGTGCGCCGTGGCTACTTCATCGAGACGCTCGGCGCGGCGCAGTTCGCGAGCTCGCCAACCGTCGACCGCCTGCGCGGATTCACGGCGGATGCCACGGCCGAGCCCCCATTGAACGCGGTGGCGCTGGCGGCGACCGACCCCGCGAACCCGTATGGCGCGGCGCTGCCGTGGCCCGATCCGCCGCTGACCGCCGAGGGCGTCTCAGGCCATCGCGCGGGCCGCAAGGCCGGGGCGCTCGTCGCCCTGGTGGACGGCGCACTCGTGCTGTACATCGAGCGCGGTGGGAAGACGGTGCTCGCGTTCAGCGACGAGCCCGCTGTGCTGGGCGCAGCGGCGGCAGCAGTGGCGCAGCTCGTGCGCCGTGGCGGCACCGACCGGCTCGCGATCGAGTCGGCGAACGGGGCGTTCGTGCTCGGAACCTCGCTGGGCGAGGCCCTGGCGGCGGCCGGTTTCAGCGAGACGCCGCGTGGGTTGCGGCTGCGGTACTGACGGCCGTCAGACCGTGATGCTCAGGGCGCGGATCAGTCCGTCGGGCGTCAGCTCGAACGCGTAGCGCAGCTCGACGCGACCGCCGGGGAAGTCGCCTTCGAGAACATTCACGACGAGCGCGGTCTCGCCGGTCTGCTCGGCCGATACCCGCGTGGTGGTGAAGGTGAACTCGCTGGCGGCGCCGGTCAGCCAGCCGAGGATCTCGGCGCGGCCGCGATAGCGGCGACCGTCATCGGCGACCACGGCGTCGGGCGCGAACACGTCGATGACCGCGGCTTTGTCGGTGCCGGCCATGAGGTCGAAGTAGCGCGTGATCACCGGTGCGACGGCGTTCGAGGGGTGGGCGGCGGCGTGGGCGAATTCGTTCATCGCCCGAGCCTCGCGCTTCCCCTTAGGGGAAGGTCAAGCCGACAGGGCCGCCTCAACGCGCGGTGCGGAAGATCGGCCAGCCGACCTCGGTCACTGTGCCGAGGTAGGTCTCGCGGATCGGCCCGTCAATGCCCATCTCATGCTCGGCGACGTACGCGCCCAGACGCCCGTAGGTCTGCGCCATCGTGGCATCGGGCCCGCGGTGGGCGACGATCGCCAGTTCGACGGCGGGCAGTAGTTCGGCGCGCGCCCGAGTCGGCCCGATCGTCGCGTCGTCGAGTCCCTCGAGAGTCGCCACCGGGGTGAACACCGTCGCCTCGCCGCGCTCGTCGAGCACGAGCCGGGTGTCCCAGATGCCGCCGCGCGCGCCGGCCGCTTCGGCGCCGCATGCGTCGATCGCAGCATCCAGCTCGCTCATCGCCGCGTCGTACCACGGGCCGAGCTCGCTGAGTTCGATCGTCTCGCGGATGGCCAGCACGGGCATCGGGGGAACGCTGCGGTGCTCGACCTGTCGTTCCGCGGAGGGCTCGCTGAGCAGCCCGCGCAGCGATAGCACCGCTGAGCGAGTCGCCTCGAGCCGCGCCTCCAGCCGCTCGAGATGGTCGGCGATCAGTGCGTTGCGCGCCGCGACATCAGCTCGGAGGATCTCGCGGATCGTGTCGACCGGAACCTCGAGCGAGCGCAGCTGGCGGATGATCTGCGCGGTGACGATCTGCTCTGCCGCATACAGCCGGTAGCCGTTGACCGCGCCGACCTCGGCGGGCTCGAGCAGGCCGACCTGGTGATAGAACCGCAGCGCCTTGGCGCTCAGGCGGGTCGCGCGCGCGAAGTCGCCGATGGTCATCAAGGAGGTCACGACAGCATCTTCAATGGGATGCCTGGGAGCGCGTCGTCGTGAGGGGTGCCCTGAAGGCCGATCGATCAGCCCAGGGGCGAGGCGAGGATCTGCGCGACGGCGTCGGCGACAGTCGCAGCGATGACGTCGGGTCGCGACTGCGCCTGTGGCTGCGCCTGCGGCTCCGTTGAGATCCACGCAGTAAGCAGGCCGCAGGCGGACCCGCCATCGATGTCGTGCTCGAGGCTGTCGCCGATCATCCAACCGTCAAGCGGGCAGTGAAGTCGCGCGGCGAGCGCGTGGAAGATCGCCGGGTCAGGCTTGCGAGCGCCGACTTCTGAGGAGATCGCCCAGCCGTCGACGAGCGCCGCGAGTCCAGTGGATCGGATCTTCCCCAACTGATTGTCGGCCGTCCCGTTAGTGACGATTCCGATGGTCCATCCCGCATCGCGGAGGCGCGACAAGGCGACTTTGTCCTCATTCGCGCAGGTGACCAGCTGAGGCATCCGCTGCCGATATGAATCCCATAATTCGCGCCCGGAAGCCGGCAGCGACCATTCAGAAGAGATGTGATCGAAGACGGCGTCCTTCGGGACGCGCTCCGCCAGCGCGAACGCGATCGACGCAGTCGATTCAGCCGGGAGGCGCCACTCAGCGACGAACTCTGACGCCCAGATTCGAGCGGCACGAGCTTGATCGACGAGAGTCCCGTCGAGATCGATTGCTGCAAGCGGCACACGACGACGCTATCGCTCGCTGTCTGCAGTGCTGAGCCGGAACATGGCCTGTGGAGAAGTATGCAGACGCAACTGATCTGTGGATATCTGTTCGATAGTAGCTATGGCTTTTTCCGCTTCTGGCTCGTATACTCATTCCATGTCAGAAGTCGGGTCCGCCGCATGCGGGGCGCTGTCGCGCCTGAGCGCTGCACTTCCGGTCGACCCTGCCACCCTCAGCGACGGGCAATTGGTGCGGCTCGCGGAAGATCTTGCCGCGGCCCACCGACACCTGGGCGCGCTCGACCTTGCCGTTGCCGGCGAGGTGGAGCGGCGCTCCGACCCCGAGTCGCCCAGCTCCTTGGCGAGGCGCCTGGGATTCAAGACCGCGGCGGCCGCCCTGCAGAACCTGACGAAGTCCTCAGGCAAGGAGGCCCAGAAGCTCGTCACCCAGGTCACCGATCTGAAGCAGCTTCCTGCCGTCGAGGCCGCCGTGCTCGACGGTCGCATCGGTCGAGACGCCGCAGCAGCAATCAGCGGAGAGCTGAAGAGGGCCGCCGCCACCGCTGATACGGCGGAGCTCACAACCGCGCAGACCGAGCTGGTCGAACTCGCGGTGGCCGCGGACGCAGACGAGGTAAAGGCGAGGGCCGCCGAGACAGCCGCGCGACTGTCTGTCCACATGGTGGAAGACGCGGCGAGGAAGGCCATGAAAGAGCGGTACTTCTGGGTCGGCCCCACGGTCGACGGTGTCGCGAAGGTGTCCGGGCTGCTGCCCGCCGGGCACGCTGCCGTGGTGCGGGGCCTGTTCGACGCGTTCGTGAACCCGAAGGGGAAGAAGACCGTCGCGTTCCAGCCCGCGGACCACGGTGGAAGCGAGAGGGCGCCGAGTGACGAGCGCACGGCCGGGCAGAAGCGCGCCGACCTGCTGCGAGACGTGTGCGCCAGTCAGGCTCGCTCCGCGGAATCTCCCGACATGGGCGGGGACCACCCCACCGTGTGGCTCTCGACCACCGTCGCAGAACTCCATTCGGGCACCGGGCTCGCCTTCTATGCCGGAACAGCAGAGCCGGTCCCCGTCGCTGAAGCGGCACAAGCCGCTTGCACCGGCGGCAGCCAGACGGTCGTTTTCGCCCCCGACGGCGATGTGCTGCGGCTCGGCCGTGACGTTCGCGGGTTCACCAAACGGCAACGCCGCGCCATCGCCCTGCGCGATGGCGGCACCTGCCTCATACGCGGCTGCACCGTGCCCGCCCAGTGGTGCGAAGTCCACCACGTCGTCTCTTACAAAGACGGCGGGCCGACCGACGTGTGCAACGGCGTCTTGCTGTGCTGGTATCACCATCACAACATCGACAGCGGCCCCTGGCACATCAGAATGCGCAACGGCACCCCCGAAGTCCGCTACGCCGCCGCCGGAAAGGCCCTCGACTGGCAGCCCACCGGCGACGGCGCCGCAACGCGCATCAGAGCCGGCGCGCCATCCGGAGCACCACCCGGAGCACCACCCAACGACTGAGACGCCGGACCGGGTGGCGCCACGAGGAGCGCCACCCGGCGACGAAGACAACCCGGCGCCGGGCGAGGGGTGGCCGGTCAGGCGGATGCGGGCGCGGGGCGGCCGGTCAGGCCGTTGCGGGTGCGTCCAGATCGGCCAAGTCGAGCACGAAGCGGTAGCGCACGTCGCCGCGCTCCAACCGGTCGAGCGCCGTCGCGACCTCGGCCGACGGCACCAGCTCGATATCCGCCGTGATGCCGTACTCAGCGGCGAACGCAAGCATCTCGGCCGTTCCCCGGCGACCGCCCGTGCCCGACGACGTCAGCTTCCGGCGACCGCGGGTCAGCAGCATGAGCGGCACCTCCGTAGGCATCGGCAAGCCGACCACACTGAGCGTTCCGTCGAGACCGAGCAGCCCGATGAGCGGGGCGAGGTCGTGCGGAGCCGAGATCGTGTCGAGGATGAAGTCGAATCGACCGGATGCCTGAGCCAGCTGCGCCTCGTCGGTGGTGTCGAGCAGCCCGACCGCACCCAGTGCGCGCGCGTCGTCGCCCTTGCCAGGCGTGCGGCTCAGCACCGTGACCTCGGCGCCGAGCGCCGCCGCGAAC
>NZ_JBLRDT010000201.1:0-4624 GCF_057512245.1 Gryllotalpicola sp. CP2-P1 | reverse complement strand
CGTGAGCGCCCCGATCGCGCGCCGCCTGGTCGGCGAGGGCGGCCTGCAGCCCGTGGCATCCGCCCTCACGGGAGCGGCTCTCGTCACCGCGGCCGACTTCGTCGCGGCGCGGCTCGGGGACTTCCAAGCGCCCGTCGGCCTCGTCACGGGCGTCGTCGGCGCGCCCTACCTGCTCTGGCTGCTCACGAGGAAGGACGGTGCGATCGCATGAGCGACGCCCTCTCCCCCGCGACCCCGCGCACGCTCGCGGCCCACGGGCTGCAGCTCGGCTACGAGGGGCGCACGATCGTGCCCGACCTCGACCTCGAGCTCACGCCCGGGCGCATCACCGCGATCATCGGCGCGAACGGAAGCGGCAAGTCGACGGTGCTGCGGGGGCTCGCCCGCCTGCTGGCGCCCCGCGCGGGCAGCGTCACGCTCGACGGCGCCGACATCCGCGGCATCCCCGGGCGCCAGCTGGCGCGCATGCTCGGCATCCTGCCGCAGGAGCCCATCGCCCCCGAGGGCGTCACCGTCGCCGAGCTCGTCATGCGCGGCCGCCACCCGCACCAGGGCGTCTTCGGCGGCCGCAGCGCCGAAGACGAGAACGTCGTGGCAGAGGCATTGCGCCTCACCGACACCCTCGAGCTCGCCCCACGGCGGGTCGGCGAGCTCTCCGGCGGCCAGCGTCAGCGCGTCTGGATCGCGCTCGCACTCGCCCAGAACCCCGACGTGCTGCTGCTCGACGAGCCGACCACCTTCCTCGACATCGCCCACCAGCTCGAGGTGCTCGACCTCCTGTGCGAGTTGAACGACCATCTCGGCACGACGGTCGTCATGGTGCTGCACGACCTCAACCTGGCGGCGCGCTACGCCGACGAGCTCGTGGTCGTGGCCGAGGGCCGCGTGCTCGCCACCGGCTCCCCCGCCGAGGTGATCACCGAGAGCGTGCTCGCGACCGCCTTCGGGCTCTCCGCCCGCGTCATCGCCGACCCCGAGACCGGTTCGCCGCTCGTGGTGCCCACGGCACGGCGCATTCCCTCCCCACTACGAAAGGACCCCAGATGACCACACGACGCCTGCGCCTGCTCGGCGCGGCCGCCGCCGTCGTCGCCAGCGCGCTCGCCCTCACCGGCTGCGGCGCCTCCGGCGGCGGAAGCGACTCGAAGCCGAAGAGCACAGCCGCGACATCCGTCGCGATCCACGACGCGTTCGGCGACACCGTGATCTCGTCGAAGCCGAAGCGTGTCGTGACGCTCGGCTGGGGCTCCACCGAGGCGGCGCTCGCCATCGGCGTCGACCCGGTGGCCATGCCGTTCCAGGAATACGCCGGTGACAAGAAGGGCGTGCTGCCGTGGATCAACGACTACGTCGAGAAGCACGACCTCACGATGCCCACCGTGCTGCCGAACACGACCGACGACCCGCCCTATGAGGCGATCGCGGCCGCGAAGCCCGACCTGATCCTCGCGCCGTACTCGGGTCTCACGGCCAAGCAGGACCAGCTGCTGAAGGCGATCGCGCCGACGGTCGCCTACCCGAAGACCGCGTGGGCGACGCCGTGGAAGGACGTCATCTCGATCACCGGCAAGGCGCTCTTCGAGCCCGCGAAGGCGAAGAAGGTGCTCGCAGGCATCGACGCGCAGATCGCGAAGCAGGCAGCCGCGCACCCCGAGTTCACAGGCAAGACCATCGCCGCGGTGTGGGGCAGCGCCTCGGAGTTCGACGTGTACAAGAAGGCGGATTCCCGCGTGCAGTTCGCGCTGGACCTCGGGTTCACCTCGGCGCCGAGCGTCGACGAGCTCGCCAACGGCGATCAGACCTTCTACTACGCGCTGAGCACCGAGAAGGTCGACCAGCTGAAGAGCGACGTGCTGCTCTCCTTCGCCTCGACCGACGCCGAGCAGCAGGCGTTCCTCACCTCGAGCTACGGCTCGGGGATGGAGCAGGTGAAGAAGGGCGCCGTCGCCCAGGTGACGGGCCCCGCCTTCGTCTCGGCGGTCTCGCCGCCCACGGCGCTGTCCCTCTCGTGGGGCCTGAAGGACTACGTCGCCGCCCTGTCGAAGGCGGCGAAGGCAGCCGAGTAGCGCGCTGCCGACACACTCCCGGCGGTTCTGGACGCCGGGCAGAGAGAGGCCCCGGGAGGATCGCTCCCGGGGCCTCTCGTCTGTCGTCTGTTGTCTCGCGCGCCGACGAGAATCACGAGCGGATGCCTCGGCCGAGGCATCCCCTTCAGCTATTCGCCCTCGTCCTCGTCGTCACGCGGCTTCACATACGGGTCCTCGTCGCCGGCGTACTGCGCGCCCTGCGCGAGCGCCGCCACCTCGGAATCGCGCGCCGCGGCGGAGCGCAGCAGCTCGTCGATGTGCGCGGCGTTCTCGGGGATCGCGTCGGCGATGAACTCGAGCGTCGGCGTCAGCCGAACGCTGATGTTGCGGCCCACCTCGGTGCGCAGCATGCCGGTGGCGGCTTTGAGCGCCTTCGCCGAGTCGGCGCGCTCCTGCTCGGAGCCGTACACCGTGTAGAAGACGCTCGCGTGCTGCAGGTCGCCCGTCACACGCACGTCGGTGATCGTCACGAAGCCGAGGCGCGGGTCGCGCAGCCCCTTCTCGAGGCGCTTCGCGATGACCACCTTGATGCGGTCGGCCAGCTTCCTGGCTCGTTCCGGATCAGCCATGAGCCGTTCCCCTTTCCTGGGTGAGGAAAGCGCGGGGGCCGGAACCGACCCCCGCGCTGCAACTCACTAGACGCGAGGCTTCTCGCGCATCTCGATGGTCTCGATCTCGTCGCCGACCTGGATGTCGTTGAACTTGCCGAGGCCGATACCGGCTTCGAAGTCGGTGCGCACCTCGGTGACGTCGTCCTTGAAGCGGCGCAGCGACTCGATGGCGAGGCCGTCGGCCAGCACCACGCCGTCGCGGATGACGCGCGCCTTGGCGTTGCGCGTGATCGTGCCGCTGCGGACGTAGACACCCGCGATGTTGCCCCACTTGGAGGAGCGGAACACCTCGCGGATCTCGGCGAGACCCGACTGCACCTCTTCGAACTCGGGCTTGAGCATGCCTTTGAGGGACTGCTCGATGTCGTCGATCGCGTTGTAGATGACCGAGTAGAAGCGGATGTCGACACCCTCGCGCGCGGCGCGCTCGCGGGCCTTGACATCGGGGCGGACGTTGAAGCCCACGATGATCGCGTTGTCGATCGTCGCGAGGTCCACGTCGGACTCGGTGATCGCACCGACGCCGCGGTGCAGGATGCGCAGCTGGACGCTGTCGTCGACCTCGATCTTGAGCAGCGACTCCTCGAGGGCCTCGACGGCACCCGAGACGTCACCCTTGATGATGAGGTTGAGCGACTCGACCTTGCCCTCTTCGAGAGCGCGGGTGAAGTCCTCGAGGCTGATGCGCTTGCGCGCCTTCGCCAGCTGGGCGTTGCGCTCGGCCGCTTCGCGCTTCTCGGCGATCTGGCGGGCCGTGCGGTCGTCCTCGGTCACGATGAACGTGTCACCGGCGCGCGGCACCGACGAGAGACCCTGCACCTGGACAGGGCGGCTCGGAAGCGCCTCTTCGACGCTCTCGCCGTTCTCGTCGAGCATCGCACGGACGCGGCCGTAGGCCGTGCCCGCCACGATCGAATCGCCGACGCGCAGCGTGCCGGACTGGATCAGAACGGTCGCCACGGCGCCGCGGCCCTTGTCGAGCTTGGCTTCGATCGCGACACCGCGCGCGTCCTTGTCGGGGTTCGCACGCAGGTCGAGCCCGGCATCGGCCGTGAGCAGCACGGCGTCGAGCAGCTCGGTGAGACCGATGCCCTCGCGCGCCGAGACGTCGACGAACATCGTGTCGCCGCCGTACTCCTCGGCGACGAGGCCGAACTCGGTGAGCTGCTGGCGCACCTTCGCCGGGTTGGCATCGGGCTTGTCGATCTTGTTGACGGCGACCACGATCGGCACGTCGGCGGCCTGCATGTGGTTCAGCGCCTCGACCGTCTGCGGCATGATGCCGTCGTCGGCCGCGACCACGAGGATCGCGACGTCGCTGACCTGCGCACCGCGAGCACGCATGGCGGTGAACGCCTCGTGCCCAGGGGTGTCGATGAAGGTGATGGCGCGCTCGGCGCCCTCGTGCTCGGTCCACACCTGGTAGGCACCGATGTGCTGCGTGATGCCGCCGGCCTCGCCTGCGATGACGTTCGTCTGACGGATCGCGTCGAGGAGGCGCGTCTTTCCGTGGTCGACGTGGCCGACGACGGTGACCACCGGCGGACGGGGAACCAGGTCCTCGTCGGACTCGTCCTCGCGCTCCTGGTCGAGGTCGATGTCGAAGCCCTCGAGGAGCTCCTTGTCCTCGTCCTCCGGCGAGACGATCTGGATCTTGTAGCCCAGCTCGGCGCCGAGCACCTCGAACGTGGCCTCGTCGAGCGACTCGGTCGCCGTCGCCATCTCACCGAGGTGGAACAGCACGGTCACCAGGTTGCCCGGGCTCGCGTCGATCTTGTCCGCGAAGTCGGAGATGGAGGAGCCACGGCGCAGGCGGATGACCGTCGAGCCGTCGCCGCGGGGAACACTCACGCCGCCAAGCGACGGAGCCTCCCGCATCTCGAACTCTTGGCGCTTCGTCCGCTTCGACTTGCGGGCGCGGCTCTT
>NZ_JBLRDT010000200.1:0-4642 GCF_057512245.1 Gryllotalpicola sp. CP2-P1 | reverse complement strand
CGATGCGATCGTGAACGGCACCACGCCCGAGACAGTCGGCACGGCCAATCTCGGCAGCCTGGCGCTCATGGAGGCGGCGGCGCGGTCGGCGGCATCCGGCCGCGTCGAAGACGTGCGCCTGCCCTGAGCAACGCAGATCTGCGAAAGGACCACTTCAGAATGAGCGAATCCCCCATCCGCGTTCTCGTCTGGAACGAGAACCTGCACGAGACCTCGGGCGACGCCGAGGTGCTCGAGCACTACCCCGCCGGCATCCACACGGTCATCGCCGACAGCCTGCGCGCCCAGCTGGGCGACGCCGTGGCCGTGCGCACCGCGACGCTGCAGGAGCCCGAGCACGGGCTCACCGACGAGGTGCTCGCCGAGACCGATGTGCTGCTGTGGTGGGGCCACATGGGCCACGAGCAGGTCGCCGACGAGATCGTCGAGCGGGTGCACCGCAGGGTGCTCGCCGGCATGGGCATCCTCGTGCTGCACTCGGGCCACTACTCGAAGATCTTCAAGCGGCTCATGGGCACCACCTGCTCGCTCAAGTGGCGCAACGATGGCGAGCGCGAGCTGGTGTGGACCATCGCGCCCGAGCACGAGATCGCCGAGGGGGTGCCGAGCCCGATCGTGATTCCCGAGCACGAGATGTACGGCGAGTACTTCGACATTCCGACCCCCGACGAGACGATCTTCCTGTCGACGTTCGCGGGCGGCGAGGTGTTTCGGTCGGGCGTGACCTATCGGCGGGGGCTCGGGCGCGTGTTCTACTTCTCGCCCGGCGATCAGGCGTTCCCGATCTATCACCACCCCGACGTTCAGCGGGTGCTCGCGAACGGCGTGCGCTGGGCGCGGCCGCGACACGAGCCCCGCGAGCTGACAGCCGACTACCACGCGACGGGGTGGTTCGCGGGCTGAGCTGCGGAACGCGCGCGGCTCACTCGACGAGCCGCTGCAGCGCGGCGGCCCGCTGATCCTGCCCGATGGCCCGGAAGGCCGGGATCGCGTACTCGGCGAGAAGCTCGGCCCCCTCCTGCGCGCTGCCGTCGGCGAGCAGCAGGCGGCCGAGCGCTTCGGCCGCCGTGGCGACCACGGGCTTCTCGTCGATCGCGAGCGCGAAGTTGAGGGACGCCGCGATGAACTTGAAGTCGCCGGGCTCGCCCATCGCGCTCAGCTCTTCGCCGACCTCGAGCAGCGCGAGCCCGACGTTCCGCAAGACGCCCTGGTAGTCCCCGGCCATCCCGACCCTGATCGTGCGCTCGTCCTCGTCGCCGGCCACGATGCGCAGCAGCCACAGGCCGTTCTCGCCGATGGTGAGCGTCGCCGCGAACGGCGCCTCGACGTCGACGCGGAACAGCAGGCTGTGATCTGCGGCGGTCGTCAGCACCCAGGTCGGCGCCTCGCTGCCCGCGGCGTCGGCGACGGCCGCGAGTTCGAGGTATTCGCGCTCAAAGGGCATGTGGAGAGTATGCGACTCCGCGTCGGCGAGTCGGGCGCTGCCCGCGGGAAGCTCGTGCTCGCCGTCGAGTAGGAATAACCACTGGTCAGGTCAAGTTGAGCCAAGTAGACTCAACTTTGAGAGGCGGGCGCCGCGAGGCATCCGTCACCACAGAAATCCCAGACCAGAAGGACGAACCGCACAACATGGCCAACATGCAGGGCGTGCCGCCGACGACCGACGAGGGGAAGAGCGCCCTCGAGCAGTTCGGCATCAACCTCACCGAGATCGCGCGCCAGGGCAAGCTCGACCCGGTGATCGGGCGTGACTCCGAGATCCGGCGCATCAGCCAGGTCCTGACGCGGCGCACCAAGAACAACCCCGTGCTCATCGGCGAGCCCGGCGTCGGCAAGACCGCCGTCGTCGAGGGGCTCGCACAGCGCATCGTCGCGGGCGACGTCGCCGACTCGCTGAAGGGCAAGGAGCTCGTCGCGCTCGACATCTCCGCCCTCGTGGCCGGCGCGATGTACCGCGGCCAGTTCGAGGAGCGGCTCAAGGCCGTCCTCAAAGAGATCAACGAGTCCGACGGCAAGATCATCACCTTCATCGACGAGCTGCACACGCTGATGGGCGCGGGCGGCGGCGAGGGCTCGGTCGCCGCGGCGAACATGCTGAAGCCGATGCTCGCGCGCGGCGAGCTGCGCCTGATCGGCGCGACCACGCTCAACGAGTACCGCGAGTACATCGAGAAGGATGCCGCGCTCGAGCGCCGCTTCCAGCAGGTGTACGTCGGCGAGCCGACGGTGGAAGACACCATCGCGATCCTGCGCGGCCTGAAGGAGCGCTACGAGGCGCACCACCGCGTCGCGATCGCCGACTCGGCGCTCGTCGCCGCGGCCGTGCTGTCGAACCGCTACATCACGAGCCGCCAGCTGCCCGACAAGGCGATCGACCTGATCGACGAGGCGGCGTCGCGCCTGAAGATGGAGATCGACTCCTCCCCCGTCGAGATCGACGAGCTGAAGCGCGCCGTCGACCGGCTCAAGATCGAAGAGCTCGCCCTCAAGAAGGAGAAGGACGACGCATCCCGCGAGCGCCTCGCCAAGCTGCGCGAGGACATGCGCGAGCGCCAGGCGCAGCTCGACGAGCTGCAGGCCCGGTGGGACGCCGAGAAGGCGTCGCTGCACTCCGTCGGCGACCTCAAGACCCAGCTCAACGAGGCCCGCATCGAGCTCGATCGGGCGATGCGCGAGGGCGACTATCAGAAGGCGTCGAAGCTCAACTACGAGACCATTCCGGGCATCGAGAAGGCGCTCGGCGCCGCGGAAAGCGGCGAGGGCGCGGCATCCGGCCCCCGCATGGTCAACGAGCAGGTGACCGACGAGGACATCGCGGCCGTCGTCGCCCAGTGGACCGGCATTCCCGTCGACCGGCTCACCCAGGGTGAGACCGAGAAGCTCATCAACCTCGAGCACGAGCTGCACCGTCGGCTCATCGGCCAGCAGGCCGCGGTCTCGGCCGTGGCCGACGCGGTGCGCCGCTCGCGCTCGGGCATCAGCGACCCGAACCGGCCGACCGGCTCGTTCCTCTTCCTGGGCCCGACCGGCGTCGGCAAGACCGAGCTCGCGAAGGCGCTCGCCGAGTTCCTGTTCGACGACGAGAAGGCCATGGTCCGCATCGACATGAGCGAGTACGGCGAGAAGTTCTCGGTCTCGCGGCTCGTCGGTGCTCCCCCGGGCTACGTCGGCTACGAGCAGGGCGGCCAGCTGACCGAGGCCGTGCGGCGGCGCCCGTACTCGGTGATCCTGCTCGACGAGGTCGAGAAGGCGCACCCCGAGGTGTTCGACGTGCTGCTGCAGGTGCTCGACGACGGCCGTCTGACCGACGGCCAGGGCCGCACCGTCGACTTCCGCAACACGATCCTGGTGCTCACGTCGAACCTGGGCTCGCAGTTCTTGACGGATGCCGCGCTGTCGGCCGCCGACAAGAGGGCCGCCGTTCTCGAGATGGTCCGCCAGGCGTTCAAGCCCGAGTTCATCAACCGCCTCGACGACATCGTCATCTTCGATGCGCTGACCGCAGAGCAGCTCGGCGAGATCGTCTCGCTCTACGTCGACCGCCTGCAGAAGCGGCTGCAGGAGCGCCGACTCGATGTCGGGGTGACGCCGGATGCCCGCGCCTGGCTCGCTGAGCGCGGGTACGACCCCGTGTACGGCGCCCGCCCGCTGCGCCGCCTGATGCAGCACGAGATCGACGACAAGCTCGCGACCGCGCTGCTGAAGGGCGAGATCAAGGACGGCGACGTGGTCCGGGTCGACGTGGCGGACGACGGCGAGGGTCTCGTGGTGAGCGCCGGCGAGAGCCTGCCGCCGCTCGACCTCGACGTGCAGGCCGAGACGATCTAGGCCAGAACCTTTACGAGCACTGAGCGGATGCCGCCGACTCCCTGAACCGGGGTCGGCGGCATCCGCCTGTTCGGGAGGATGAGGCATGGACACCAACGACCGTCGTCTCATCGACGATCTCGCACAGGAAATCAGCAAGGCACAGCCGGTCACCAAGGACCCGGAAGCGGCCCAGGTGATCGCCCAGCGCATCGCGGCGCAGCCCGATGCGGTCTACCTGCTCACGCAGGCGGTCCTTCTTCAGCAGGAGGGGCTGCGGCAGGCCCAGGCGCAGATCCAGCAGCTGCAGGCGCAGCAGCGTCAGCAGCAGAGCCGCGGCGGCGGGTTGTTCTCGGGGCTGTTCGGCGGCGGGTACCAGCAGCCGCAGTACGCGCCCCCGCAGTACGCGCAGCAGCAGGCCCCGTTCGCCCAGCGAGGCAGCTCGAGCTTCCTCGCGCAGGCGGCGTCCAGCGCCGTCGGAATCGCGGGCGGCCTGTTCCTCTTCGAGGGAATCTCGAACCTGTTCGGCGGCGGCGGCGGCTTCGGCGGCGGCCAAGACCAGGCCTTCGAGCAGGGCTATGACCAGGGCTTCGACAACGGCTTCGATCAGGGCCAGGGCGACCAGGGCCAGGCCGACGCCGGCCAGGGCTTCGACGACAACGACTTCGACCAGGCCAGCTGGGACGGCGGCGACTTCGGCGGCGGCGACTGGGGCGTCTGAACCTGTTCCCGTTCCGGACAGATGCGCCCCGCGCTGCGGGCGGAATCGTCCGGAACGGGAACGAGTTGGCGCGGCCGGAGCTCAGGTCTAGCGGCCGGCCGCGTAGCCCTGCGC
>NZ_JBLRDT010000199.1:0-4651 GCF_057512245.1 Gryllotalpicola sp. CP2-P1 | reverse complement strand
TCGCCGCAGCGCGGGCCACCCACCCCGTCGCACAGCTCAGGGAGGGCATCCGCTTCTACGCCTCACTGCCCGTGCTGCGCGCCTCGCTCTGGCTCGTCATGCTGATCAACCTGACGATCTCGGGCGCCATGGTCGCCATCAACCTGCAGCTCGTGCGCACACACACCGCCCCGCTGCTGATCGGACTGATCGACGCCGTGGCGGGGGCGGTCATGCTGCTCGGCTCCGCGCTCGCCCCGCTGCTGTTGAAGCGCTTCCCGGCGGGGTGGCTCTCGGTCGCCGGCCTCGGGCTCGTGGCGGCGTCGTTCATCGGCATGGCCGTGGTGCACAGCTATGCCGGCTACGTCGTGCTCGTCGGAGTCGGTGTGCTGCTGATCCCCGCCGTCAACGCCGGGATCGGCGGCTACGTCGCCGCGATCGTGCCCGACGCCCTGCAGGGGCGGGTGAGCTCGGTGAGCTCGCTCGGCTACCTGGCGGTCGCGCCCCTCGCCCCGGTCGTCGCGAGCCTGCTGCTCGCGCACGCCGGCATCGTCCCGGCGCTGTGGATCTTCGCCGCCGCGCTCGCCGCCGGTGTCATCGGCATCACCTTCGTCCGGGACGTGCGCGGCATCGGCACGCCCGACACCTGGGGCGCCGACGCGATCGAGTGGCCGCGGCCAGAGGCATCCGCTCAGCCTGCGCGATAACGACGCAGCGACGGCACGGATGCCGCGATCACCACGGCCAGCACGGCAGAGACCGCACCGCCGATCGCCATGCTGAACCACCCGCTCGAGACATCGGCGATGAGGCCGGCCCGCAGGTCGCCGAGCTTCGGGCCGCCGGCCCCCACGAGGTAGTCGAGGGAGTTGACACGGCCGCGGTACGCGTCGGGCGTCACCGCTTGGATGATGGTCGCGCGACTGACGACGGATGTCACATCCGCAGCGCCTGTGACGGCGAGCAGCACCAGCACGGCGGCCAGGTTCGGCACGAGCCCAGCGCCGGCGATCGCAGCGCCCCACACGGCGCTCGCGACGACCATGACGAGCCCCTGGCGCGTCGCCCGCGTGATGCGCCCCGAGAGGAACCCGGCGAGCACGCCACCCAGACCGAGCGCCGGCGTGAGCAGGCCGAGCGTTGCGGGGCTGCCGCCGAAGCGCTCGGAGTTGAGCACCGGGAAGAGCGCGACCGGCATCGCGAGCACGGTCGCATTGAGGTCAGCCAGCAGCAGGGCGGCGGCGATCGGCGTGCGGGTGACGAAGCGGATTCCTGCGGCGATCTGCCTCACGGCGGATGCGGCGCCGCCCGCCGGCTGCTCGGGGCCGCCGAGCCTCGGCAGCCCAAGCACCCCGTAGAGCGCCGCGAGGAAGCTCGCCGCGTCGAAGACGAGCGCCCAGGCGGGCCCCCAGAGGGCGAGTGCGATGCCGCCGAGCATGGGCCCGATCAGCATGCTCAGCATTCCGGTCGTCTGCTGCAGCGCAAAGGCGGCGGCGCGCAGCTCACCGTCGAGAAGGGTGGCGATGAAGGTCTTCGCGACCGGCTGATTGATCGAGCTGAGCGCCGTCTGCACCGCGATCAGCGGGTAGAGCCAGGCGACCTCGCGGGTGGTGGTGATGACGACCGCGGCAAGGGCCGCCGATGCGGCGAGCTGCGCCCAGCGCACCCCGATGATCAGGCGACGGCGCTCGTAGCGATCGGCCCAGTGCCCGCCGAGCAGAGTGAACACGATCATCGGCACGAGCTGCGCGACTCCGATGGCGCCGAGCGCGACGGCGCTGTGGGTGCGGTCCCAGACGACCCAGCTGACCGTGAACGACGCCATCGTGCCGCCGAAGCCCGAGACGGCGTTGCCGGCCCAGAGGCGCCGGAACGCGGCGCTCTCGCGCAGCGGGCGCACGTCGATGAGAACGCCCGAGAGCGTCATCGGCGCCCGTCGGGAAGCTCGATGACCTCGAGCGCGCGCTCGATGAAGGGCTTCCGGTCGAGTGCGGCGTGCAGCTCCTCGGCCAGCTTCGAGAGGCTGTACGAGGTCTCGGCCTCGAGCTGCGCGTGCACTGCCTCGGTCGCGGCCCACTCGGCGCGCAGCAGGGGCACGAACTCTCGGCCCTTGTCGGTGAGGGTGATGACACGCCGGCGCGCGTCCTCGCGCGAGGTGACGGATTCCACGAGGCCGGCCTTCCTCATGGCGGAGATCGTCTGGCTCATCGCCGAGTGCGAGACGCCGCAGTCGAAGGCGAGCTGCCGAATCGACATCGGCCCGTCCTCGAGGAACATCAGCGCCATCGAATACCGCGGCCGGACCCCCGTCACGCCCACGCTCTCGTAGAGCTCCGAGATGCCCTCGTTGATGCGCGCGAACACCTGGAACACGCGCCGCCACAGACTGGGCAGCTCGTCGACGCGGGGCCTGGGAGCCTCTGAAGCGGAAGATGTCACAGCGCTAATATATAAGCGCTTGTACAAAGGCCGCGCTAGCCTGGCCCACATGTCTTTAGCAACGGAGCTGACGACGAGCCTCGGCCGCTCGGTCTCGAACACCCTGAAGGGGTCCGCGGGAAACCTGGTCGAGTGGTACGACGTCTACGTCTATTCGACCTTTGCCGCCTACTTCGAGTCGCAGTTCTTCGACACCCGCGACAAGAACTCGACCATCTACGTCTGGGCGATCTTCGCGGTCACCTTCGTGATGCGCCCGATCGGCTCGTGGTTCTTCGGGCGCTTCGCCGATCGCTACGGCCGCAGGGCCGCCCTGACGTTCTCGGTCTCGCTGATGGCGGTGTGCTCATTCGTCGTCGCGATCATCCCGACGCGCGCCGTGTTCGGCGCCGGCGCGGTGGCAGTGCTGCTGCTCGCCCGGCTCGTGCAGGGCTTCGCCACCGGCGGCGAATACGGCACGAGCGCGACCTACATGTCGGAGGCGGCGGTGCCGGGCCGCCGCGGGTTCCTCTCGTCCTTCCAGTATGTCACGCTCGTCGGCGGCCAGGTCGTCGCCCAGCTCGTGCTGCTGATCATGCTGCTCACGATGAGCCCCGACGCGATCTCAGCGTGGGGGTGGCGCGTCGCGTTCGGCATCGGCGGCGTCGCGGCGCTCGTCGTGCTCTGGATCCGCCGCACCATGGACGAGACGCTGCACACCGAGACGATCGCCGCCGTGCGCTCGGGCGAGGGCGAGGCCGCGCGCACGCACGGCTCGCTTGTGGAGCTGTTCGGGCGATGGTGGCGCGAGGCGCTGCTGGTCTTCCTCATCACCGCCGGCGGAACGCTCGCGTTCTACGTCTACTCGGTGAATGCCCCGGCGCAGATCCAGAAGGCGTTCGCGGGCTCGTCGCCCGTCGCCGCCGGCTGGATCAACCTCGGCTCGCTCGCGATCCTCATGGTGCTGCAGCCCATCGGCGGCTGGCTCTCAGACATCGTCGGTCGCAAGTCGCTGCTCGTCTTCTTCGGCGTCGGCGGCGCGCTCTACACGTGGTTCCTCGTCACGCAGCTGCCGAAGCAGACCAGCGCGGGCGCGGCCTTCGGCATCCTCGTCGTGGGCTTCGTGATCCTCACCGGGTATACGTCGATCAACGCCGTCGTGAAGGCGCAGAGCTTCCCGATGCACATCCGCGCGCTGGGGCTCGGCATCGCCTACGCCGTGGCGAACTCGCTCTTCGGGGGCACGGCGCCCCTGCTCTACCAGGCGGCCGCCGCCCGCAACAGCGTGCCGGCGTTCATCGTCTATGCGACGGTCGTGATCCTGGTCTCGCTCGTCGTCTACGTCTTCTTCCTGCGCAACACGGGGGCCAACTGGCTCGACGACCCCGACGAGATGCAGCGCCGGGCCGACTCCCGCCGCCGCAAGGTCAGGGCTCCTGGGGCAGTGTGACCTGGAAGACCGTGCGGCCGGGGGTGCTCTCGAGCGTCACCCGGCCGCCGTGCGCCTCCGCGATGGCACGGACGATCGCGAGCCCGAGGCCCGTCGACCCGCCGTCGTGGTTCCGCGCGGAATCCCCGCGCGCGAAGCGGTCGAACACGGTGGGCTGCAGCTCCGCAGGCACACCCGGCCCGTCATCCTGCACCCTGAGCGCGTTCATGCCGCTTGCGGCATGAAGGCCCACCGTGACGTGCGTGCCGGAAGGCGTGTGCGTCGCCGCGTTGGCGAGCAGGTTGGCGACGAGGCGGCGCAGCTGGCTCTCGTCGCCGTTCACGAGCACGGGTTCCGGATCGAGGTCGAGCGACCAGGTGTGATCGGATGCCGCAAGCCGCGCATCCCCGGCGGCCTCGGCGACGAGGAACGAGAGGTTCACCTCGGTGCGCTGCACCGCGGGGCGGCCCGCCCGGCCGTCGGCGTCGAGTCGCGCGAGCAGCAGCAGCTGGTCGACGAGCTCGCCCATCCGCACCGACTCGCGGTCGATGCGGGCGATGTTGCGCTCGAGGTCTTCGGGCAGCTCGGGGTGCTGCCGCGCCGAGAGCTGCGCGTAGGCGCGCACGGTGGCAAGCGGCGTGCGCAGCTCGTGGCTCGCGTCGGCGACGAACCGGCGCATGGTCTCTTCGCTCGTATGCCGCACCGAGAGGGCCTCGTCGACGTGAGCCAGCAGCGCGTTGAGGGCGGCGCCGACCTGGCCGACCTCTTCCGTCGAGGCGAGGTCGGCCTCGGCGACGCGGGCCGAGAGCCGCACATCACCGCGGT
>NZ_JBLRDT010000020.1:0-23763 GCF_057512245.1 Gryllotalpicola sp. CP2-P1 | reverse complement strand
CCGCGGCCGTTGCCGCCGTGATCGCCGAGGCCGTGGCCGCGGTGAGCGACGAGGTGGCAGTCTGACGGGCCGGGTGGTCTGATTCCGGTGTGTGACGGATTTCTGCGGAAGTTCGTCACACATCGGGGTGCTGCGTTGTCAGAGCAGGTGAGCAGGCCAGGAGGCAGGAATGACCGAGGTCGAAAACGACGACGCAGTGCAGGTGGCGAGCGAGATCTTCGAGCAGGTGAGGCGCCGGCTGTTCGGCATCGCCTACCGGATGCTGGGCAGCGTCGCCGACGCCGAGGACATCCTGCAGGAGACGTGGATCCGCTGGCAGCGCACCGACCGCACCGAGATCGCCGAGCCCGCCGCGTTCCTCGCGACCATCACCACGCGGCTCGCGATCAACTCGCTGCAGTCCGCGCATTCGCGCCGCGAGACCTACATCGGGCCGTGGCTGCCCGAGCCGGTGAACACCGAGGACGACCCGTCGCTGGGCGCCGAGAAAGGCGAGGCGCTGTCGTTCGCCGTGCTGCTGCTGCTCGAGAAGCTCACGCCCACCGAGCGGGCGGCGTACGTCCTGCGCGAGGCATTCGACTACCCCTACGAGCGCGTCGCCGAGGTCGTCGGTAGCACGCCAGCTGCCGCGCGCCAGCTGGTCAGCCGCGCGCGCAAGCACATCTCCTCCGAGCGGCACGTCGAGGCACCGGCACCCGCGCAGCGCCGCCTGCTCGAGACGTTCCTCGACGCTGCGCGGCGCGGGGCGACGGCCGAGCTCGAGTCTCTGTTCGCCGAGGACATCGTGAGCTACACCGACGGCAATGGCGTGAAGGTCGCCGCCAGGATCCCGGTGGCCGGGGTCGCGCGCGTCGCGAAGTTCATCGCCGCGTTCTCGAGCCATTTCTGGACAGGGAAGGAGGTCGGCTGGGTCGAGCTCAACGGCCGGCCGGCGCTCACGCTGAGCGAGGCGGGAGTCGTCACCACGACGCTCAGCCTCGTGGCATCCGAAGACGGCATCTCGCGGCTGCTGTGGGTCATGAGTCCCGACAAGCTGCAGCACGTGGCATGAGGGCGCCCGATTCCCACGGCGCACTGATCTCGGCGATGGCCGGCCACCTGCGGTCGGCGAACCACCAGGGGGTGGCGAGCCTGCTGCACCCCGGTGTCGTCCTCACCGTCGACAGTGGTGATGTGTCGAGCGCCGTCTCCGCGCGTGCGCGGGGGCGCAGCGCATGCGCGGGTGAGCTGGTGCGCATCGTGCTGCAGGATGCCTCGCCGTCCGTCGCCGTCGAAGAGATCAACGGCGCGCCCGGCCTCGTGCTGCGTGCCCACGGCGAGGTCGTGGGCGTCATCGTGGCTTCGGCCCGCGCGGGGCTGCTCACCGAGGTGTGGGCGGTACTCAACCCAGTGAAGCTGGGGCACCTCGATGAGCGCGCATTCGACTTCCTCGATTCCCCCGATTCCACCGAGTAGGAGCTATGAACAACAACGGAACCGAACCCCGCATCGTCCTGGTGACGGGCGCATCCTCAGGCATCGGCCGCGCGACGTCGCTGGCCCTCGCGCGCAGCGGCGCAACGGTCGTCGCTGGTGCGCGCCGCCTCGACCGCCTGAACGATCTCGCAGAGACCGCCGAGGGCGAGCTCTACCCGGTCGAGCTCGACGTGACCGATCGCGAGTCGGTGCGCCGCGCCATCGAGTCCGTGATCGACAATTTCGAGCGGCTCGATGTGCTCGTCAACAACGCCGGCGTGATGCTGCACGGCATGATCCTCGGCGGCGACCCCGACGATTGGGCTCGCATGGTCGACACCAACCTGCTCGGCTCGATGTACGTGGTGCATGCCGCCCTGCCCCACCTCATCGCCGCGCGCGGCGCGATCGTCCAGGTGTCGTCCACTGCGGGCCGCACTGCGACGCTCGCCGGCGGCGCGTACGCGGCGACGAAGTTCGGCATCAACGCGTTCGCCGAGTCGCTGCGGCAGGAGGTCACGACGCAGGGCGTGCGGGTCACGCTGATCGAGCCGGGCTTCGTCTCCACCGAGCTCGCGAGCCACAACGCCGACCCAGCCATGCGTGAACTGGCGGCGCGGTACGCGGACTCGATGCGCACCCTGCAGCCCGAGGACATCGCGGCCGCGGTCGTCTACGCCCTCGAGCAGCCCGACCACGTGTCGGTGAACGAGCTGCTGATCCGGCCCACCGACCAGGTGCAGTAGCGGCTGTCACAACGGCGCGGGCCGCCCGGTCATCACTGATGAGCGCCGCGCACGGGGCGCGCGCTATGAAGCGAGAGGCACAGCCATGAAGATCGTCGTCGTCGGAGGCACCGGGCTCATCGGGGGCCGCCTGGTCGAGAACCTGCGTGTGGCCGGGCATGAGGTGATCGCCGCGTCGCCGAGCAACGGCATCAACAGTGTCACGGGCGAGGGCCTCGCCGAGGCGTTCGCGGGCACCGAGATCGTCTACGACATCCCCAACTCTCCGTCGTGGGCCGACGCGGACGTGCTCGAGTTCTTCCAGAAGTCGACAGGCAACATCGTCGCCGAGGCCGCCAAGGCCGGCGTGAAGCACCACATCGTGCTGTCGATCGTGGGCGTCGACCGGATGCCTGACATCGGCTACATGCGCGCGAAGGTCGCCCAGGAGAAGCTCGCGAAGAGCGGCAGCGTGCCGTACACGATCGTGCGCGCGACCCAGTTCTTCGAGTTCGTCCCGGCGCTCGTGGCCGGCGGCACCGAAGACGGCGTCGCGACGCTGTCGCCCGTTATGATGCAGCCGATCGCGGCCGCCGACGTGTCGGCTGCCCTCGCGAAGGTCGCGAACCGCGCGCCGAAGAACGACACGGTTGAGCTCGCGGGGCCCGAGCAGATCACCCTCGCCGAGCTCGGCGGCCGCCTGCTGCGCTCGCGCGGTGACGACACCTCGGTCGTCGTCGACGAGGCGGCGGGCTACTACGGCGGCCGCGTCGACGACACCTCGCTGACGCCGGGCCACGACCCGGCCATCACCGAGCACTTCTACGGCACCCTCACCTTCGACGAGTGGCTTGCCGCGCAGTTCTGGGAGTGAGCGAGAGAACGAGGAAGGCGCAGCACCATGACACGCATCGTCATTGTCGGCGGTGGATACACCGGGTTCTACACCGCGTGGGGGCTCGAGAAGCGGCTGAAGCCCGAGCTCACGGCGGGCCGGGTCGAGGTCGTCGTGATCGACCCCCGCCCGTACATGACCTATCAGCCGTTCCTTCCCGAGGTCGCGGCCGGCTCGATCGAGGCACGGCATGCGGCGGTGTCGCAGCGCCGTCACCTGAAGAGGACACGTGTGGTTACGGCATCCGTCACCCGCATCGATCACGCTTCGAAAACGGTGACCGTCGCCCCGCGCGACGGCGACCCGTTCGTGCTGCCCTACGACCAGATCGTCGTGACGGCGGGCGCGGTGACGCGCACGTTCCCGATTCCCGGGCTGGAGCGCGAGGCGATCGGCCTGAAGCACGTGGAGGAGGCCGCGGCGATCCGTGACAAGGTGCTCACCGCGTTCGATCGAGCAGCCACGCTACCAAGCGGCCACGAGCGGTCGAAGCTGCTCACGGTCGCGGTCGTCGGCGGCGGTTTCTCGGGTGTCGAGCTGTTCGGCGAACTGCTGTCGCTCGCGCGATCGCTGCGGAAGCGGTACCCCGAGATCGGCGCGGACGAGCCATCGTTCCACCTGATCGACGCGATGGATCGGATTCTTCCCGAGGTCTCGCGCCCGTCGGGGGAGTGGGTCGTGCGGCACCTCGAGAAGCGCGGCGCGCACGTGCATCTCTCGACGCAGCTGGTGTCGGCTGAGAGCGGCCGGCTCGTGCTCTCGAGCGGCGAGCGAATCGATTCAGGCACCGTCGTCTGGACGGCCGGCAACGGCGTGACCCGCGTCGTGTCGAAGAACACCGACCTGCCGACAAACGCGCGCGGCTCGATCATCGTGCGCGCCGACCTGCGGGTCGGAACGGCTGACGCGTGGATTGAGGATGCCTGGGCTGCCGGTGACGACGCGGCGGTCCCCGACCTCGCGTCGCCCGAGCCCGGTGCTCTCACCGTGCCGAACGCGCAGCACGCGGTGCGCCAGGGGCGGCTGCTCGCGGCCAACATCGTGGCCGCGCTGAACGGGCGGCCGGTGCGGAACTATCGCCACGCGAGCCTCGGTGTTGTCGCGACGCTGGGTTTCGGCCTGGGGCTGTTCGAATACAAGAAGATCGTGATCACCGGCCTGCTCGGCTGGGTCATGCACCGCGGCTATCACGTGCTCGTCGTCCCCTCGTGGGAGCGCAAGGTGCGCGTGCTCGCGGTGTGGATCACCGCGTTCCTGTTCGGGCGCGACATCGTCTCGCTCGAGGACGTCGCTCACCCGCGCCGCGCGTTCGTCGAGGACGGGTTCGAGGCTGTGGGTGCGCGCGGCGGCGCAGGTGCTTCGCACTGAGCGTCGGTCGCATGCACGTGGTGCTCCGCAATTGGACAATTTGCGGAGCACCACGTGCCGCGCTCCGCATGCGCTACATGCCTCGCTCAACAGCTCAGCCGCGCTCGACCTCGATGTCGACGCGCTCGTTGAAGAAGGCGATGCGCCCTTCGGTGCCAAAGCCCTCGGGCAGGGGCTCGGGCAACGTCCAGGCGATGTCCTCGAGCATCCGGTCGCCGAGTCGCGCCGAGAAGTACGCGGCGCGCCCCTTGTATGCGCACGTGGTGCTGGTGTCGCTCCTAACCAGCGGCACACGAACGTCTTCGCGTGGCAGATAGAAGCGCACCGGCATCAGCGTCTCGAACAGCATTACCGGACGGCTCGACTCGGCGATCACCTGCCCGTCGAATGTGATGCGCACCCGGCGCGAGCTCGCGCGCAGATCGACGCGGTGGAACGGGTCGTGCGGGTGGGCGACGATCACGTCATCCTCCTCCTGCCACTCGTCGAAGCTGTCGAAGTCGAGCAGCGCATACCCGTCGAGTTCCGAATGCTGCAATCGGACGCCTGAGCCGCGCGCGCCCTCCCGGCGCTCCGCGAGCTCGATGTTCAGCTCGTCGCGGGGAACGGCGTACGCCGGCACGACGTGGTGCGGTTCCCAGACGAGAAGGGCTCGGGTGGTGTCGACCGCGGGACGGCCGTCGAGGAAGGCGCGGATGCGCTTCGGAGTGGGCTCGTAGCGCAACTGGTCGGCCGCGCCGGCGAGCAGGATGCTGAGTTCGATGGCCATGCTGTCCTCTCGTGTGGATCCGTATGACCTGCGCGAGCGGCGGCGGGAGGGACCAGCCGCGCTCTGCTTGGCGACTATCCCTCGTGCTCGTGCTCGTGCTCGTGCTCGGCACGGGGACCGCCTGAAACCCGGTGCTCCCGCTCTGACCTCGCGACTCGGCCGTCGCGCGGGTCACAGCAGTTCAGACCGGTGCACGGCCGCGTTTGTGACACGCCGTGGCGCGGCCCTCGTTCAAGGGGCAAGCTGAGAGAGCGGGCTTCGACAGAGGCGCCGGAGCCGCAGGGGAGGCCTCACCGTGTTCCGTCGCACCACCGCCCTGGTTGCCGCCGCAGTTGCAGCATCCGCTCTCGTCATCGGCTCGCCCGCCATCGCAAGCACGCAGACGCACGCGCCCGCGCAGACGCACGCGGCCAAGCCGCCACAAATTAGACAATCTGCGCCCGCCACCTACACGAACCCCGTTTCGCAAGGCTTCGCCGACACCTTCGCCGACCCGACGATCGTGCGCGGCAACGACGGCTACTGGTACGCCTACGCGACCGCCGACCCGCTGAAGTCGGGCGGCCAGCGCGAGCTGATACCGACAGCGAAGTCATCCGATCTCATCAACTGGTCGTTCGTCGGCGACGCGCTCGACCAGAGCGCCCGCCCCGCCTACGTGAGCGCCGACAGCACCTATTTCGCACCCGACGTGCGCTACATCAACGGGCAGTACGTCATGTACTACGTCGCCACCGACACGACCACCTCGGCGACCGACACCAGTGACAGCGCGATCGCCGTCGCCACCGCGCCCGCCCCGACCGGGCCCTGGACCCAACAAGACGCGCCCCTGATCGCCCCGCGGCCGGCCCCGGGCGGCGGCTACCTCTCGACCATCGACCCGGCCGAGCTCACCGCGAGCGACGGCACCCGCTGGATCTACTACGGCAGCTACTTCGGCGGCCTGTGGGTCACGCAGCTGACCGCCGACGGGCTGCACACGCAAGGCGCTCCGACCCAGGTGGCGATCGACAACAAGTACGAGGGCAGCTTCGTGGTGCACCACGGCGGCTACTACTACCTGTTCGCGTCGTCGTCGAACTGCTGCGCCGGGCCGACGACCGGCTACGCCGTCTCGGTCGGCCGTGCGACGAGCCCGACCGGCCCGTTCACCGATGCGAACGGAACCTCGCTGCTGGCGTCGAAGGTCGGTGGCACCCCGGTCGTCACCCAGAACGGCAACCGCTGGGTCGGCCCGGGCCACAACGGCGTCTTCACCGACCTCTCGGGGCAGGACTACCTCGTCTATCACGCGATCGACCACGACAACGCGTACCTCGACGCGGTCGGCGGCGTGAACCGCCGCCCGATGCTGATCGACCGCCTCGACTGGATCAACGGCTGGCCCGTCGTGCGCGCCGGGGCCGGCCCGTCAGACACCCCGCAGCCCGCGCCGGTCACGACGAGCGCCGTGCGCGCGGGCCAGCGCGTCACGGGCGACGTGCGCGTCGAGGCCGACGTGCGCGTGGACTCCGGCGGGTCTGCCGCGGTTGTCGTGGGCGATGTGCGGGCGATGATCGATACGGATGCCGGCAAGCTCATCGTCGCCGCCCGGAACAGTCGCCCCGCCGTCGCCTCGCTGCCGGCCGACCTCGACTGGTCGACCTGGCACAACCTGGCGGTCGAGGTGCGGCACGGCAAGGTCTCGGTCGCCCTCACCGAGGCGCGCGAGAGCGGGCCGATCGTGTCGGTGAAGCTGGCGGTGCTGCCGGGCGATGCCCGCGGGGTCGTCGACACGAAGGTGAGCGGCGGCGGGGCGACCGCGAACTTCAGCGCGGACCCGCTGTTCACGCCGGTGACGAAGGCGGTCACCCTTCCGAAGGTGGGGCGGCTCGTGGCATCCGATGAATTCAATGGGTCTGCTCTTGACCCGGCGTGGTCGTGGGTGCGGCCGGACGCGGCGGTGACCGAGTCGGGCGGGGCGCTCAACTGGCCCGTGCCCGACGGCGATCTCGCCGGCACGGCGAACAACGTCGGGGTGCTGCTGCGCGACGCCCCGCGCGGCGACTACACGGTCGAGACGAAGCTGACGCTGCCGCTCGGCGAGACGACGGTGCGGAACTACCAGCAGGCGGGGCTCGTGGCGTATCTGAACGACGACGACTACGCCTCGCTGCACACGGTGGCGATCTGGAACACGCGGCAGATGGAGTACGCGCGCGAGCTGTCGTATCAGGGGCAGCTGCAGTTCGGCGGGGTGACGGTCGGGACGACCGCCGACACGGTGTGGCTGCGGCTCGTCAAGAGGACGTCGCCGTCGACCGGCGAGCTGACGTTCCGGGGTGAGAGCAGCACGGATGGGAAGCACTGGACGCTCGGCGGCACGTGGACGTTCCCGAAGGGCAGCCAGCCGCAGGTCGGGCTGGTCGCGCTCGGGGGAGCGGCCCCGGCGGTCACGGCGAAGTTCGACTACGTGCGGATCTATGCGCCGTAGTCCCTCTTGACGCTGCGCTTGTTTTTTGCAAGTGTTCGCGCATGAGCCTCTTCATCACCTGCCCCGTCGAGAGCGTTGAGCGCGCGACGGCCTTCTACACGGCCCTCGGCTGGACGCTCAACGCAGAGATGTCCGACCACAATGTGTCGTGCTTCGCGATCACGCCCGGCCAATACGTCATGCTCGGCAGCCGCGAGATGTACGCGAGCGTCGGCGGCACTGAGGATTTGGTCGGCGGCCCCGACACGCCCTCGAAGGTCACCGTCTCGTTCGACCTCGACAGCCGCGAGGCGGTCGACGAGCTCACCGAGCGCGCCGGCGCCGCTGGCGGTCGCATCGGCGACACCGATGACTACCCCTTCATGTATCAGCGGCAGTTCGACGACCCCGACGGCTACCACTACTCGCCGTTCTGGATGAAGCCCGAGACGCCCGAGACGCCCGAGAGCGCTCCCACCGCGTGAGCGGCCTTTCCGCGGCCCTCGACATCGTCGGGGCGCGGTGGGCTCTGCTCATCGTGGAGCGGCTGCTCGACGGGCCGCAGCGCTACGGCGATCTGCAGCGCGACCTCGGAGTCCCGACGAATATCCTCGCGACCCGCCTGCGCGAACTCGAAGCCGCCGGAGTGCTGCGCCGCCTGCCCCTCACGCACAACACCCGCGCCTACGCGCTGACCGACCGCGGGCTCGCCCTGCGCGAGGCGATCGTCGCACTTGCACGCTGGGGCGAGCAGGAAGGCTAGCGGTCACGGTCGCGCCGCCGTATCTTGCTCGCCATGAGCAAACCTCAGGCGATATCAAGTGAAGCGATCGCGGATGCCTCAACGGGCAGCTTCTTGCCCGACCCGCCGCTGACTGCCGCGGCCCAGGCGATGTACGACGAGGATGTGGCCGACGACGGGTATGTCTGGAACCTCACTCGGGTCTGGGCGTACCAGCCCGAGACGCGGGCCAAGCTCGACGAGCTGATGGCGGTCGCGCTGGCGTCGAGCGGGCTGAGCGCCAGGCAGCGCGGCGTGCTCGTCACGGCGACGGCTTCGACACTCGGCGACTCATACTGCTCGTTCGCATGGGGCGGTCGGCTGGCGCGGTATGCGGACCCCGCCGTTGCGGCGGGGGTGCTCTCGGGCACCGATGCTGGGCTCACTGACCAGGAGCAGGCGATGGCGGCGTGGGCGCGGAAGGTGACGAGGGATCCGAACTCGACGACGGCCGCCGACGTGCAGGCGCTGCGCGACGCGGGCCTCGACGACGCGCAGATCTTCGCGATCACGGCGTACATCGGGTTGCGGATCGCGATGGCGACGGTTGACGACGCGCTCGGTGCGCGGCCGGATGCCGGGCTGGTGGCCGGCGTTCCGGGCGAGGTCCGGGCGGTCGTCGACTACGGGCGGCGGCCGCTGGGGGAGTAGGTGCGCGCGGGTGTGGGCATCGCAATAGGTGACGCCGTGGGTGCCGCATGGCGCGCGCGGCGAGGTTGAGTTTCGAGACCGGAGGTGCCTGATGAGTGACGCACAAGAGCCCAACGCCGAGAAGATGCCCGAGACCGGGCAGCTGGCGGAGCCGAGCACCGAGAAGGACCCGGGCGAGGAGCCGAAGGACCCGGAGCCCGAGGTGGAAGAGGTGGACCACCAGGCCGAGGGCATCGGGGTGATCGGGAGTTCGGACGGTGGTGGTAACTCACCAGACGATGCGTCCGCTCAAGGAGTCCAGCCCGATCCCGCGCCGCCCACCGAAGCGGCGAGCGACGACGTGAAGCGCGACGCCTCCGGGGTTGACGAAGCGCCTGCATAAAAGTCGAGCAGGCAGCGCCGAGCCGTCGGTAGCGCTGCTGTGTCTCATGCCGCCGCCGCGAGCAACGCCCCGGTTTGGGTGTAGGGCATCGCGCGCTGGGTGCCCTAGGTTGCACGTGTGGCAGTGAGTAGGACGCTCGAACAGCAAATCGCGGTATTCGGAGAAACCGGAAGCGGTAAAACCGTATTGCTCTCGTCGTTCTACGGAGCGACGCAGGAGCCGCAATACATCCAGAGCAGTCTGTTTCACGTCGTTGCGGACGATATCGGTCAGGGCGCGCGACTCCATCGCAACTACCTCGGGATGCGGGACTCCGCGCGCCTTCCGTTGCAAACGCGCTTCACCGCGACCTCCTACGCATTTTCCATCAAGCTGAAGGACGGCGCAGACGCACGCGCGGCGAAGAAGCGGCCATTCGATGTGCTGCGGATCGTCTGGCACGACTACCCCGGTGAGTGGTTCGAGCAGGAGGCCGGCGGACCGGAGGAGTCACTGCGCCGGGTCGACACCTTTCGATCGCTTCTGCAGTCGGACGTCGCGCTACTACTTGTCGACGGCCAAAAGTTGGTCGATAACGCAGGCGAGGAAGAGCGCTATCTGAAGTCGCTGTTCACCAATATCCGGAATGGCTTGCTGTCGCTGAAGGACGATGTGCTCGAGGACGGAAAGCCATTGGTCCAGTTTCCCCGAATCTGGATCCTTGGTCTCTCAAAAGCCGATCTGCTGCCCGACATCAACGCGTTCGCACTGCGGGACCTCTTGATTGAAAAGGCCGCCGATGAACTTGAAGAATTGCGCGCCGTGCTCCTGAGCTTTATCGACGGCCACAACGCGTTCTCGTTCGGCGAGGATTTCGTCTTGCTCTCTTCGGCCAAGTTCGAGGCGGGCAAGATCGAGGTAACTGAGCGTATCGGGCTGGAGTTGCTACTTCCGATTGCCGCGGTATTGCCACTCGAGCGGCACGTGCGCTGGGCGAAGTACGGTGAGATTCCACGCAAGGTGGCAGAGAATCTCCTCAGCGGAGCCGGAGCGCTCGCCACCGCGCTGATCGGGCTCAGCATTCGCATGCCAAGCAAGATCGCTGCGTTGGTCAAGCTCATCGCGCCGGATGCCATCGATCAGGTAGTCAAGCTGGTTGGTGATGAGTTGCGCGACGCCAATGCCGCCGCGCGGCAAAAGCATCAGTACCTGACCGCGGCCCTTACTCAGTTCGAGATCGATTTGGAGACGGGCGAGAAGGAGCAGACACTGCTCCGGAGCGTACGGTGAACCTGATATGGGCGACCCGGGGGCGTTCCTGGGGGTTTCGTTTCCTCTCTGACGGAGGTTATGAAGATCCGCTCCCGGTCTACGACGCGGCGTTCAACGACGGCGTCGACGCACCCGAGTTTTGGCGTACCACCCCACCAACCGCAGACTGGCCTGCGCTCGGCGCGCTTCGCTTCTTGGATCCACTAGGTCGCACTGACACGGCCGGGCGAGTGATTCCGCATGAGTTCGTGGTGTTCGACGAGTGGACGAGCCGAATCAAGTCAGTTGAAGAGGGGCGCCAATCAGTCTGGCCAGAGGTCAGTGACGAATTCGACCGAGTCTGGTCGTTACCGAGGCCGTAGCTCCACATTCGCCATGCCACTTATCATTGCGAATGCGACTCCAACACCACCGCCCGATACTTCGCCCGGGACAGCGCGACGTAGAGCAGGTCGTCCCAGTCGAGGTCGTGCTTGGCCGCCCACGCGCGACCGTCGTCGCCGACATCCGTCACCACGACAGCCGCGGTCTCGATGCCCTTGAGCTTCGAGATCGAACCGAACTGCACCTGCTCGCGCGCACGAGAGCATGAATCGCACCTTCCCGACGGGTTCATCTGGGGCGCGGCATCCGCCGCTCATCAGATCGAGGGCAACAACGTGAACTCGGACTGGTGGGAGCTCGAGCACCGCCCCGAGACGCCCGTGGCCGAGCCGAGCGGCGACGCGTGCGACAGCTATCACCGGTACCCGGAAGACATCCGGATCGTCGCCGAGCTCGGCCTCGGGATGTACCGCTTCTCGCTCGAGTGGGCGCGCATCGAGCCCGAACGCGGCTTCGTCTCGCGCGCCGAGCTCGACCACTACCGCCGCATGATCGACACGGCGCGCGACCAGGGCGTCACGCCCATGGTGACGCTGCACCACTTCACGGTGCCGCGCTGGTTCGCGCACGCCGGCGGCTGGCGCGCGAACGACGCCGTCGAGCGGTTCACGCGCTACGTCGAGAGGGTGAGCGCGATCCTCGACGACGTCGAGTGGGTCGGCACGATCAACGAACCGAACATGGTCGCGATCACGGCCGGGGCGGATGCCGGCGACGCGGCGGGCTCGCAGTGGGAGTCGACCCACGGGCTGCCGAACCCGAGCCGTCGCGTCTCCGAGGTGCTCGCCGCGGCGCACCGCTCGGCGCGGTCGGTGCTCTCGGGGCTCGGCCACGTGCGCTCAGGGTGGACCGTGGCAACGCAGGCCGTGCAGGCGGCACCGGGGGAGTCGGGGGCGCAGGAGGCTGCGCAGGCGTACAGCTACCCGCGGGACGCGTGGTTCCTCGAGCAGGCGGCCGGCGACGACTGGGTCGGGGTGCAGGCCTACACCCGCACCATCGTGGGCCCCGAGGGGCCGCGGCCGGTCGCCGACGGCGTCGAGCGCACCCTGACGGGGTGGGAGTACTACCCGCCCGCGCTCGCCGAGGGCGTGCGGCTCGCTGCGCGGTATGCACCCGGCGTGCCCGTCTTCGTCACCGAGAACGGCATGGCGACGGGCGACGACGCGCGGCGTCGCGACTACGTGCGCGGCGCGCTCGAGGGTCTGCACGACACCATGCAGGAGGGCACCGAGGTGCTGGGCTACCTCTATTGGAGCCTGCTCGACAACTACGAGTGGGGGTCGTTCGCGCCCACCTTCGGCATCGTCGGCGTCGACCGCGCGACGTTCGCCCGCGACGTGCGCGAGAGCGCCCGGTGGCTGGGCAGAGTCGCGCAGGCGAACGCGCTCGTGGACTGAGCAGCGCCTACAACTCGTCCCGCAGCGCCGCGATGTAGTCGGCGTCACCGAGTCCTGCGTCGTGCGCCTCCGCGAGCCGGGCGGCCCACGCCTCGACGGCGGGCAGGCGGCCCGCGCCGGCGAGCTCGGTCATGAAGCCGGTGTCCTTGACAAGTGCATCGACGGCGAACTGGGTCTGCGCCCAGTCCTGCGACTCGAGCAGCTGCTTCTTCATTCCCGCCTGCCCGGCGAGCTGAGTGAGCGGCAGGAGCTTGACCACGTCCGCGGTGGAGAGGCCGCCGGCGTGCCCGACCCTGAACGACTCGGCAATGCCCTCGGCGACGACCGCGACGCTGAGATTCGCGATGAGCTTGGCCGTCGCAGCGGCGGCCGGCGTGTCGAAGGTGCGCACCTTCTCGGGGTCCGACCACAGCTCGACGATGGGGCGCGCGGCGGCGACGTCTGCCTCGGCGCCTCCGATGAGGCTGCCGAGCGTGCCGTCATGCGCTGGTCCGGTCGAGCCGATCACGGGCGATGACACATAGCGGATGCCTCGACCGCCGGCCCACTCGGCGAACTCGCTCGCGTCGGCCGGCGACACCGTCGTCGCGTCGATCCACAGCACGCCCTCGGGGAACGTGACGTCCGTCTCCGACCCCATGAGGATCTCTCGGGTGACCTTCGGCCCGAAGAACATCGTCACGACCGCCTCGGCCGCGGCGATCGCGTCGGCGGCCGAATCGGCAACGCGCGCCCCCGCGGCTGCCGCGCCCTCGGTGGCCGATCTCGTGCGGTTCCACACGGTGACCTCATGGCCACCGGCGATGACGTGCTGAACGAGCTCGCGGCCCATGCGGCCGAGTCCGAGGAATCCGATCTTCATGCTGTGATCATTACCCGCGGTGTTGCTTCGCCAGCTATGAGAAAGCCCCCGATCTCTCGGGGGCATCCGGGGCGGAGGATGGGGGATTCGAACCCCCGAGGGCTTTCACCCAACACGCTTTCCAAGCGTGCGCCATAGGCCACTAGGCGAATCCTCCAGGTGCCGCGCCGAAGCGCAACTCGAGAAGTCTACCGGACGTTGGCTGGGGGGCCGGCCGGGGGAGGAACGGGTCTCGATACGGTCGCAGAGCGACCTACTCGACCAACGGCGGCGACTGCGCCGCTCTCGGATTCCTCCCACTCCGCCGTCCTCTAGAATGGAAGCCGGCTCCCCGCGTGGCGCCATCCAGGCCAACTCCCCCAGGGCGGAAACGCAGCAAGGGTAACCGGGCTCTGGCGGGTGCGCGGGGGGTCTTTTTCTTTTGCGCGTCTCGTTCCCTACACCATCGAAGTCCCGGTTAGGCACCGAAAAGGCCTAGCGCCGCCCGATGCGGCGTCCATAGGCTGACCCATAGCACCGCCATTTGACGGATATTCCGCATGGGGAGGGGACTCTTCGATGTCGACTGACACCGTGACCGAATCTGCCGCGACCACCGAAACGGCCTGGAAGCATCGAGACGAGACCCCGGTCTCCGACGAGACGATTCGGCTCATCGACACGTACTGGCGCGCCGCCAACTACCTGAGCGTCGGCCAGATCTACCTGCTCGACAACCCGCTGCTGCGCGAGCCGCTGCAGGTCGACGACATCAAGCCCCGACTGCTCGGCCACTGGGGCACGACGCCGGGCCTCAACTTCATGTACGCGCACATGAACCGCGCCATCCAAGAGCGCGACCTCAACACGATCTACATCATCGGCCCCGGCCACGGCGGCCCGGGCCTGGTCGCCTCCGCCTACCTCGACGGCACCTACTCCGAGATCTACCACGACATCGAGCAGGACGAGGCCGGCATCCGGCGCCTCTTCAAGCAGTTCTCGTTCCCCGGCGGCATCCCGAGCCACGTGGCCCCCGAGACGCCCGGCTCCATTCACGAGGGCGGCGAGCTCGGCTACGCGCTGAGCCACGCCTACGGCGCCGCATTCGACAACCCCGACCTGCTCGTCATGGCGGTCGTGGGTGACGGCGAGGCCGAGACGGGCCCCCTCGCGACCAGCTGGCACTCGAACAAGTTCATCGACCCTGTGCAGGACGGCGTCGTGCTGCCGATCCTGCACCTGAACGGCTACAAGATCGCCAATCCGACGGTCCTCGACCGGATTCCCCAGGACGAGCTGCTCGAGCTCTTCCGCGGCTACGGCCACAACCCCTACCTCGTCGAGGGCGGATTCGACGGCGAGGACCCCATCGCGGTGCACAAGCGCTACGCCGAGGTGCTCGACCAGGTGCTCAACGAGATCGCCGACATCAAGGCCAAGGCCGCCGCCGGAACCCTCGAGGGGCGCGCCAAGTGGCCGATGATCATCCTGCGCACCCCCAAGGGCTGGACCTGCCCGCCCGAGATCGACGGCGTGCAGGTCGAGAACACGTGGCGTGCGCACCAGGTGCCGCTCGCCAACGCCCGGGACACGCCTGAGCACACCGCGCTGCTCGAGGGCTGGCTGCGCTCCTACAAGCCGGAAGAGCTCTTCGACGAGAACGGAACGCCCGTTCCGGACGCCGTCGCGATCGCCCCGAAGGGCGACCGGCGCATGAGCGCCAACCCCATCGCGAACGGCGGCCTCGTGCGCAGGGATCTGCGCCTGCGCGACTGGCGCGAGTTCGGGGTGGATGTCCCGAGTCCCGGCGCCACGAGCAGCGAGGCGACCCGCGTTCTGGGCGAATGGCTCGCGACCGTCATCGAGGACAACCCCGACAACTTCCGCATCTTCGGGCCTGACGAGACGGCATCCAACCGCCTCGCCCCTCCCGTCTACGACGCGACCGACAAGCAGTTCGCGGGCGAGATCTGGCCGGTCGACGTGAACCTCGCCCGCGTGGGGCGCGTCATGGAGGTGCTCAGCGAGCACCAGTGCGAAGGCTGGCTCGAGGGCTACCTGCTCACCGGGCGCCACGGGCTCTTCACGAGCTACGAGGCGTTCATCCACATCATCGACTCGATGTTCAACCAGCACGCGAAGTGGCTGAAGGTGACGCGCGAGATTCCGTGGCGCCGGGCGATCTCGTCGCTGAACTACCTGCTGTCGAGCCACGTGTGGCGGCAGGACCACAACGGCTTCTCGCACCAGGACCCGGGCTTCATCGACCACGTCGTCAACAAGTCGGCCGACGTCGTGCGCGTCTACCTGCCGTTCGACGCCAACACGCTGCTGTCGACCTACGACCACTGCCTGCGCTCGGTGAACTACGTGAACGTGGTCGTCGCGGGCAAGCAGCCGCAGCCGAACCTGCTCACGGTCGACGAGGCGGTGCGGCACATGACGCGCGGTCTCGGCATCTTCGAGTGGGCCGGCTCAGAGGTCGACGGCGAGTCGCCCGACGTCGTGCTCGCGGCGGCCGGGGACATCCCGACCCTCGAGGTGCTCGCGGCCTCCGAGATCCTGCAAGAGAAGATCCCCGATCTCAAGATCCGCGTCGTGAACGTCGTCGACCTGATGAAGCTGCAGCCTGAGGACGAGCACCCGCACGGCCTCTCCGACCGCGACTACGACGCGCTGTTCACGACGGACAAGCCGGTCATTTTCGCCTACCACGGCTACCCCTGGCTCATCCACCGCCTCACCTACCGCCGCAACGGGCACGGGCACCTGCACGTGCGCGGCTACAAGGAAGAGGGCACGACGACGACGCCGTTCGACATGGTCATGCGCAACGACCTCGACCGCTACCACCTCGTGATCGACGCGATCGACCGCGTGCCGGGCCTCGCCCAGCGCTACGCCGGTCTGCGTCAGGAGATGGTGGACGCCCGCCTCAACGCGCGCCTCTACGCGTACGAGAACGGCGAGGACATCCCCGAGGTCGCGAACTGGGCCTGGAAGGGCGGCGCGAAGGCGAACATCAACGACACCGGCGGCGACAACGACTGAACCCCTGCCACAGCCTCGTTCGCTAGCGTCGACGTCGTGAAGCAGGTCTACGTCACCTCGGCCGAAGGGCAAACCGGCAAGTCGACGATCGCTCTCGGGGTGCTGCGCACGCTGTCGCGGCAGGTCGGCCGGGTGGGCGTCTTCCGGCCGATCGCCCGCAGCACCGAGCAGCGCGACTACATCCTCGAATGGCTGCTCTCGAACCAGACCGCGGGGCTGAGCTACGAGGACGCCGTCGGCGTGAGCTATGACGAGGTGCACGCGGATGCCGACGCGGCACTCTCGCGCATCATCGAGCGCTACCAGCGGATCTCGGGCCGGTGCGATGCCGTCGTCATCGTCGGCAGCGACTACACCGACGTCGGAGCCCCCACCGAGCTCTCGTACAACGCGCGCATCGCCGCCAACCTCGGCGCGCCCGTGCTGCTCGTCGTGAGCGGGCGCGCGGGGGACGACGGGGGAGACCTGCGCCGCCAGCTCGGCTCGTCGGGCGCCCGCTCGGTCGAGCAGGTGCGTCAGCTCGCGAGCCTCGCCATCGACGAGCTGCGCGCCGAGCACGCCTCGCTGCTCGGCGTCGTCGTGAACCGCGCCGACCCGGAGGCGCTCGGCGAGATCCACCGGCAGGTGCAGGCATCCGTCGCCGCCCAGTCGCAGTCGACGGTCGCGAACGCGCTCGACCGGCCCGTGTGGGTGCTGCCCGAGGACCCGGTGCTCGTCGCCCCTACCGTCTCGGCCGTGCTCGACGCGGTCGAGGGCCGGCTGGTCTTCGGCGATCGCGAGCTGCTCGACCGCGAGGTGCTCGGCGTCGTCGTCGCGGGCATGTCGATGGAGAACGTGCTGACCCGCCTCATCGACGGAGCGGTCGTGGTCGTCCCGGGCGATCGCACCGAGACGCTGCTCGCCGTGCTCGCGGCATATCAGGCGGGCACCTTCCCGTCCGTGTCGGCGATCGTGCTGAACGGCGGCTTCGCGCTCAGCGAGCCGATCACCCGGCTGATCAGGGGAATGGACCCGGCGCTGCCGATCATCGAGGCGCCGTTCGGCACCTTCGAGACGACGGTGCGCGTCAACGGCGCGCGCACGCGCATGGGGGCGGATTCCCCGGGCAAGACCGAGCGGGCGATCGCCCTCTTCGATCGCAACGTCAACCACATCGCGCTGCTCGACGCGCTCGACGTCGAGCCGTCGCCGGTCGTGACGCCGCTCATGTTCGAGTACCGGTTGCTCGAGCGGGCGCGCTCGGCCCGCAAGCACATCGTGCTGCCCGAGGGCGATGACGACCGGGTGCTGCGGGCGGCATCCCTCGTGCTCGCCCGCGACATCGCCCAGCTGACGCTGCTCGGCGACGAGCAGGCGATCCGCGGCCGGGCGTCGTCGCTGGGGCTCGACCTGTCGTCGGCCGCGGTGCTGTCGCCGACCGATCCCGAGCTGCGCGAGCGCTTCGGCGCCGAATACGCCGAGCTCCGCAAGGCGAAGGGCATGACGCTCGAGCGCGCCCTCGACACCGTGACGGATGTCTCCTACTTCGGCACCATGGTGGTGCACCTCGGGCTCGCCGACGGCATGGTCTCGGGCGCCGCGCACACGACCGCGCACACGATCAGGCCGGCGTTCGAGATCATCAAGACCAAGCCGGGCGTGGGCGTGGTGTCGTCGGTGTTCCTCATGGCGCTGTCTGACCGCGTGCTCGTCTACGGCGACTGCGCCGTGATCCCCGACCCGAGTGACACCCAGCTCGCCGACATCGCGATCTCGTCGGCCGCAACGGCCTCGCAGTTCGGCATCGAGCCGCGGGTCGCGATGCTTTCGTACTCGACGGGGGACTCAGGCTCGGGCGCCGATGTCGAGAAGGTGCGCTCGGCCACCGCGCTGGTGCACGAGCGGGCCCCCGAGCTTCTCGTCGAGGGGCCGCTGCAGTACGACGCGGCGGCCGATGCGGTCGTCGCCGCGGCGAAGCTGCCCGGTTCGCCGGTGGCCGGGCGCGCGACGGTCTTCATATTCCCCGACCTGAATACGGGCAACAACACGTACAAGGCGGTGCAGCGCTCGTCGGGCGCCGTCGCGATCGGCCCCGTGCTGCAGGGGCTCAACAAGCCGGTCAACGACCTGTCGCGCGGCGCGCTCGTCGACGACATCGTCAACACCATCGCCATCACGGCGATCCAGGCGCAGACCTCCTCACCGCTGGTCGAGTAGGTCGCTCTGCGACCGTATCGAGACCCCATCCTCGAGAGAAGACATCAGATGCCCAGCATCCTCGTCATCAACAGCGGCTCGTCGTCGCTCAAGTACCAGCTGATCGACATGGCGACCGAAGAGACCCTGGCCAGCGGGCTGATCGAGCGCATCGGCGAGGCGGAAGGACACGCCAGCCACCGCGTGGGCGGCCAGCGCTTCGACAAGGATCTCGCCGTGCGCGACCACGCCCAGGCGTGCCGCATCATGCGCAACGACTTCGACACGCACGGGCCGTCGCTCGACGAGCACGACCTGGTCGCGATCGGCCACCGTGTGGTTCACGGCGGCGCCCGCTTCTTCGAGCCGACGCCGATCGACCATGTGGTGAAGATCCAGATCGAGGACCTCTCCGACCTCGCCCCGCTGCACAATCCGGGCGCCGTGCAGGGCATCGATGCCGCCGAGAAGTCCTTCCCCGGCCTGCCCATGGTCGCGGTTTTCGACACGGCATTCCACCAGACCATGCCGCCCGAGGCATATACCTACGCGATCGACGCCGAGCTCGCGCAGCGCTACCGCGTGCGCAAGTACGGCTTCCACGGCACCTCGCACCGCTACGTCTCGCGCGCGGCCGCCGAGTTCCTCGGCCGGCCGCTCGACGAGCTCACGCAGATCGTGCTGCACCTCGGCAACGGCGCGAGCGCCTGCGCCATCGACGGCGGGCGCTCGGTCGAGACGAGCATGGGGATGACCCCGCTCGCCGGCCTCGTCATGGGCACGCGCTCGGGCGATATCGACGCCTCGGTGCTCTTCCACCTCGCGCGCCGGGCGAAGCTGTCGATCGACGACCTCGACGAGCTGCTCAACAAGCGCAGCGGCCTGCTCGGCCTCTCGGGGTTCGGCGACTCGCGCGACGTGCAGTCGCGCGCGGCCGACGGGGACGAGCGGGCGCAGCTGACCGCCGCCGTGGTGGCGCATCGGCTGAAGTTCTACATCGGCGCCTATCAGGCGCTGCTCGGCGGCGTCGACGTCATCTCGTTCACCGCCGGAATCGGCGAGCACAGCGCCGAGGTGCGGGCGGCCGCCGCGGGCGGCCTCGAACGGCTCGGCATCGAGCTCGACCCGGCGCGCAACGCCGCCGTCGGTTCGGGAATCAGCGTCATCTCGACCGACGCCTCGCCCGTCACCGTGCTCGTCGTGCCGACGAACGAGGAACTCGAGATCGCGCGACAGACGTTCGAAGTCATCGCGGCGAGATAGCCGCGTCGCGGCATCCCCTGCCGCAGCGAGCGGACGATTGTTCCGCCCCCAGTTCGGGGGTAGCGTCACCCATGGGGGCCGGTGCCGCTCGGCGCGGCCCCTGGCGCTTCCGGCGGGGCATTTCGCGCCCTCGGCGATCGCCGTCGGCGCGCGCGTTGCTTCGCGTGGCGTTGCGAAAACTTAATTAACGCCATGGCGTTAGCAGACAGATGTCAGCTAGCGTCGGGTCCCAACCGGTCCTGCGTCAGGGAGGCGCGTGGGCGGGTCGCACAGATTCACACATCGGGGGAGCCGCACACGCTGAGGCGTGCGGGGGTCGACCGTATGGGCTTTGGGGAGAAGAGCCCTGCGAGTTTCAGGGGGAAAGCGTCGGCTTGCGCCGGCGGCGTTCGTCACGTCGGCTGTGCTGGCGCTCGGGGTGGTGGGGCTCACGGCTGCGCCGGCGCAGCCGCACCAGGAGACACCTCGAACGCCGCGGCGCAGGTGCTGGGCGGGTCGCTGCTGAGCGCGATCGACACCGACTCGGTCGTCGGGCTGGGCGGCAGCACGGCGGGTTACCCGAGCGAACCGGGGCCCAACTCGGCGGGTCTCGACCCCTCACTGCTGAGCGCGGTCGACGTCAACCTCGGCTCGGTCACGCTGCCCCTCGGCGATCTCATCCAACTCGGCGCGGTGACGCAGTTCTCGCAGGCTGAAGCCGGCGGCACGTCGAACGCCAACTCGGGCGTCGCCGAGAGCGCGGGCGGCCTCACGGTGGGCAACGCCCAGACCACGACCCCGACCGCGGCGCTCATCGACCTCGGGCCGCTGCTCGCCGACGCCGGGCTCTCGAGCGCCATCGATCAGGCATCCGTCTCAGTGGGCGCCGTGTCCGCAGACGCGAGCATCACCGATGCGACCACGCTCGACCGCAGCTACAACGTGGCGTCGCTCGACGCGCAGCTGCACTCGCAGCTCGTCGCTGGACTGACCGGCGATGTCGACGACCTGATCACGAACACCGTCACGCCGACGATCAACGGTTTGACCGGCACCATCACCGACACCGTGAACACGGCTCTCGGAACGGTCGGCCTGCTCACGGCGGTCGCCGGCGCCGACTTCGACACCAACGTGTCGCTCACCGGGGTGGGCGACATCGGCGCCGCGGCCGACACGGTTCTCAACCAGACCCTCACGAGCAACGACGGCGCGGTCACGCTGAACCCGGCGACCGGCACGATCGACGTCGACCTCGCGGCGCTCGCCGGCGGCCTCAACAACCGCGCACCCGAGACCCCGGTGCTCTCGGCCGACACCCTCAACGCACTCGTGCAGGACGTCAACGACCTGCTCGACCAGCTCGGCACGAACCTCGTGACCGCGATCAACCAGGCGATCGACGGCATCGGTGTGCACATCAGCAGCACGCTCGACTCGGGCAACCCGCTCACCGGAGCGTTCGCCCTCAGCATCGACACCACGCTCGGCGACCTCACCGCGGGCAACGCTCTGCCGGTCAACACCGGCGGCAGCACGGGCGCCTTCGGGCTGATCAGCGGGCTCGCGGGGCTGATCGTGACCGCGTTGAGCGGGCCGCTCGACACGCTGGTGGGCGGCGTCGTGAACGGCCTGATCGGAACCGTCACCGACACGATCACCGGCAGCGACGGCCTGATCCAGGGCGTCACGACCGCGCTCGACCCGGTGCTGCGCGCGCTCGGCAACGTCGTCGGCATCACCCTGAACCACCAGACCGGCGGCGACACCTCCGGCGTCTCCACCGAGACCGCGTTGCAGGTCACGCTGCTGAACAGCACGGCGGCGCAACTCAACCTGGCGACCGCGCAGGTCGGCCCGAACGTCGTCGCTCCCGTGATCACGACGCTCGACCCCGACCACGGGCCGACCACGGGTGGGACATCCGTCACCATCTCGGGCACGGGCCTCGCGGGCGCGACCGGCGTGACGGTCGACGGGCAGACGGTCGACTTCGTCGACAACGGCGACGGAACCCTCACCATCCCGAGCATGCCCGCGCACGACGCGGGCGCCGCGGACGTCGTCGTGACGAACCCGGCCGGCACTTCGCAGCCGGCGAGCTACACCTATTACGAGGTGCCGGCGAACCTCGCGATCGATCCGGACGCCGGGCCGTCGGCGGGTGGTCAGACCGTGACGATCTCGGGCGACAACCTCGACACCGCGACGGCGGTCGACTTCGCGGGCACGAGCTACTCGCCCGCGGGAAGCGGCGGCACCGGTCCGTTCTTCACCTATGACAGCGAGGCCGACACGATCACCCTCGACACGCCCGCCCACGCGGCCGGGGCTGTGCAGGTGGTCGTCACGAACCCCGGCGGCGACTCCGCACCGCTCGCGTACACCTACTACGACGTGCCCGCGAACCTCGCGATCGACCCCGCCGCGGGCCCGATCGACGGCGGTCAGACCGTGACGATCTCGGGTGACGGGCTCGCCGGCGCGACCGTGGTCGACTTCGGCGGCGTCGACTACTACGCGGCCGATGACCCGGATGCCCCGGCCGGCGCTCCGACCTTCACGCAGGACGCCGACACGGGCGATATCACGCTCGTCACGCCGGCCTCGCCGACCGGAGCGGCGGGGGACGTCGATGTGACGGTGACGAACCCGGCCGGAACCTCCGACCCGGTGACGTACAGCTACGTCGCGGCACCGAGCAACGTGAGCATCTCGCCCGAGGCCGGCCCCATCGCGGGCGGCCAGACGGTGACGATCTCGGGCGATGACCTGGGCGGCGCGACCTCGGTCGACTTCGGCGGCACGACGTATTACGCAGAGGGCGACCCGGATGCCCCGGCGGGTTCGCCGACGTTCACGCAGGACGCGGGCACGGGCGACATCACGCTGGTGACCCCCGCGTCGTCGACCGGAGACGCGCAGACCGTCGACGTGACGGTGACGACCGCCGGCGGGACATCCGCCCCCGTCGACTACGACTACGTCGCCGGGCCGGCCATCACCTCGGTCGGCCCCGACTCGGGCCCGCTCGCGGGCGGCCAGACCGTGACGATCTCGGGCGATGACCTGGGCGGCGCGACCTCGGTCGACTTCGGGGACACGACGTATTACGCAGAGGGCGATCCGGATGCCCCGGCGGGCTCTCCGACGTTCACGCAGGACCCCGACACGGGCGACATCACGCTCGTGACGCCCGCGGCGACCGACCCGGGCTCGGTTCCCGTCACGGTGACCGCGCCGGGCGGCACCACGCCGCCGTTCGACTACACCTATGTCGCCGCTCCGGCGATCTCGGGCATGACGCCTGACGAGGGCCCGGTCACGGGCGGCACGACGGTGACACTGACCGGCACGGGGTTCACCGATGCGACCTCGGTCACGGTCGACAACGTCGCCGCGACGTCGTTCACCGTGGTGTCCGACACCGAGATCACCTTCGTCACCCCGCCGCACGCGGCCGGCGACACGCAGGTGATCGTCACCACCGCGGGCGGCCCGTCGAACCCCGAGGCGTTCACCTATGTGCCCGTTCCGACGGCGAGTGCGCTGTCGCCGGATTCCGGCCCGGTCGCGGGCGGCACCGAGGTGACGATCACGGGCACGGGGTTCGTGCCGGGCGAGACGAGTGTGACGATCGGGGGCACGACGGTGCCGGCATCCGATGTCACGGTGAGCTCCGATGGCACGTCGCTGACGTTCACGACGCCGGCGGGCGCCGCGGGTGCGGCTGACGTCACGGTGACGACGCCGGGTGGCACGGCCGATGCGCCGCAGTTCACCTACGTGCCCGTTCCGACGGCGAGTGCGCTGTCGCCGGATTCCGGCCCGGTCGCGGGCGGCACCGAGGTGACGATCACGGGCACGGGGTTCGTGCCGGGTGAGACGACCGTCACGATCGGGGGCACGACGGTGCCGGCATCCGAGGTCACGGTGAG